>DATNAI010000085.1:0-3896 GCA_035572875.1 Castellaniella sp.
TGGACGAGGTCACCCGCAGCGAAATGCAGACGCTGCTGCTGCAAATCACCACGCGTCACCACACCTCTGCGATCCTGGTGACTCACGATATCGACGAGGCTCTCATTCTCGCCGACCGGATTCTGCTCATCGGCGGCCAGCCCGGCCGCCTGATCGGCCAATGGCAACCGGACCGTCCCCATCCCCGTGATGAAACGGACCCTCATCTGACCACGCTGCGCGTGGACATTCTCCAGGCCCTGCGGGCCGCACGCACTTCAAAACTGGCATCATGACATTCAAACCGCTGGATCTTTGCTGCGCCACCGACGACAGCCCACGCACGCGCCGTCGCGAATTTCTCAAACTCTCCGCGCTGTTCACGGCCGGCGGGGCGCTGCCTTTCCTCCAAATGGGTTCCGTGGCGCGCGCCGCGGAGCCCGATGCGCCCGTGCGCATCGGCTATCTGCCCATCACGGATGCGACTCCCCTTCTGGTGGCCCACCACAATGATCTGTTCACCCAACAAGGCCTTCAGGTCGAGACGCCGCGCCGCTTCCGGAGTTGGTCGCAGATCGTGGAGGCCTTCCTGGCCGGGCAGGTCAATGTGGTGCACCTGCTCATGCCCATGACGGTCTGGTCACGCTTCGGCAGCCATTCGCCGGCGAAGGTCGTCGCCTGGAACCACATGGAAGGCTCCTGCCTGACGGTCCTCCCGGACCTGAAGAATGTGTCCGACCTGGGCGGGACCACCGTCGCCATCCCATTCTGGTATTCCGTGCACAACATCGTGCTGCAGGCGCTGCTGCGGGAGTCCGGCCTGGAATTCATCAGCGAGGGGACCCCGACCAAAAAGCAAGTCAAGCTGGTCGTCATGTCGCCGGGGGATATGCTGCCCGCGCTGGGCACTAAACAGATTTCCGGCTATATCGTGGCGGAGCCCTTCAACGCCAAGGCCGAGGAGTTGGGCGTCGGCAAAGTCTGGCGTTTCACGGGCGACATCTGGCGCAATCACGCCTGCTGCGTGGTCACCATGCACGAAAGCGACTTGCAGAAGCGCCCGGAATGGTCCCAGAAGGTCGTCAATGCAATCGTTCAGGCCCAATCCTGGGTGCGTGGCCATCGCGAGGAAACGGTCGACATCCTGGCGCGCGACAACCCTTCCGCCTACACGCCGCACAACCGCTCCACGCTGGCCCGTGTGCTGCTGCCCTCTCCCGAGCGGGATGCGGAATACGCGCGTACCGGTGCGATCGTTCACACGGCGTGGCACGAAAAACGCATCGACTTTCAGCCGTATCCCTTCCCCAGCTACACGGAAAAGCTGGTGGAACTCCTCAAGACCACTTATGTGCTGGGCCAGAACGATTTCCTCAAGACGCTGGATCCAGCCCAGGCGGCGCGTGAACTGGTGGACGAGCGGTACGTCCGCAAGGCCATCGAATCGCACGGCGGCCTGGGGGCGTTCGGCGTCTCCGGCGGCTATACCCGCACCGAAACCTTTGAGGTGACCTGATGGATGCGCGCCTATCCCCGCTGGCGGTCGGCGGCGAAACGCCGGACAAACCCGCCGGGCATTTCAGGCTGGGCGGCCTTGCGTTGAAGCTCACGACAGGGCGGCTCGCACTGAGCCTGAGCGGCGTGCTCGCCCTGCTGTTGCTGTGGGGAGGTGGCATTGCGCTGCTGGGCGACAATCTTGCCATGGCGCGCCTATTCTCACCATTCCAGGCGCTGCCCAGCCTCGTTCATCTGCTGGCGGACAACCAGCTCACGATACATACCCTCGTGAGCCTCCGCCGGGTGGCGGTCGGCCTGTTCTGGGCACTGGTCTTCGGAGTCCCGATCGGCTTGGCCGTGGGCGCCTCGCGCCGGCTGGAATGCGCCACCGGGGGGGCGTTCCAGTTTCTGCGGATGATCTCGCCACTTTCATGGATGCCGATCGCCGTCATGCTGTTCGGGATCGGCGACGCACCCATCTACTTCCTGCTCAGCTTTGCAGCCGTCTGGCCCATTATTCTGAACACCAGCGCCGGGGTGCGTTCTCTGGACCCGCGCTGGCTCATGCTGGCGCGCAGCCTCAGCGCCACGCGCCGAGAGATCCTCTGGCGGATCGTCATCCCGGGGTCGCTGGGCCATATCCTGACGGGGCTGCGTCTGGCCATCGGCATCGTCTGGATCATCCTGGTACCCTGCGAAATGTTGGGCGTCAGCTCGGGTCTGGGCTATTTCATCCTGGATACCCGGGATCGTCTCGCCTACTCCGAGCTCATGGCCGTCATCGTCCTGATCGGCATCCTGGGCTTCCTGCTGGATGCCACCGCGCAGCGCCTGCACCGGCGCTGGGCACGCGGGCGGGCCTGAGCGGCCACCTCCGTTCGGCACGACTGGTCAGTCCAGGACCTCGAGCTTCGCCACCCCGAGCGCCAGCGTCTTGACACCCGCATCGCGAAATTCGATGCGGGCCTGAGCCTCGCTACCATTGCCGCTCAGCGACACGACGATGCCCTCGCCAAAGCGGCCGTGGCGCACATTGCCGCCAATGCGGAAACACTGTCCGCCCACGGTAATCCCGGCCGACTGCGTACGGACAGCGCGTGGGGCGAACGCACTTTCCCGATCTCCCTGCCAGCCGCCCAGTCCGCGCCTGAACGCGCCCGCCCATGCCGGCTGCTCACGGTCGGCGCGCTGTCGGGGCGTCAGCCACTTCAGATGCTCTTCCGGAATCTCGTCCAGAAAGCGCGAACGCATGGGATATCGGGTCTGGCCGTGCAACAACCGGCTTTGCGCCAATGTGAGCGTCAGGCGCTCCCGCGCCCGGGTCATGGCCACATACATGAGCCGGCGCTCTTCCTCGAGGCCGCCCGGATCCATCAGGCTGTTCTCATGCGGGAAGAGCCCCTCTTCCAGGCCCGTGATGAAGACCGCATCGAACTCCAGGCCCTTGGCGGCGTGCACGGTCATGAGCTGCACCGCCTCTTCGCCCGCCTGTGCCTGATTGTCGCCCGCCTCCAGAGAGGCGTGGCTGAGGAAAGCGCCCAACGGTGACATCACCTCGGGTGGTCCCGCAGCCGGGTCGTCCGCCGCCAGGGTAGCCGCTGCGGCCAGACCTTCGGGAATGCGCCCCGCCACCAGCCCGGCGTAGCCCGCCTCGGCCACGAACGCCGCTGCCGCGTTGACCAGCTCCTGCAGGTTCTCCAACCGCTCCTGACCCTCGCGCTCCGCGCGATAGAAGGCCTCCAGTCCGCTGGAATGCACGACCTGGCCGATGAGTTCCGGCAAGTCCAGGCTCTGCGCATCATGGGCCAAGCCTTGGATCAATTGAGCAAAACGGCCCAGATTGGCGCCGCCCTTGCCTGCCACATAAGGCGCCGCCTGCGCAAGGCTGATGCCATGCTGGGCAGCCGCATCCGCCTGCTGCTCCAGCGTGCGTACGCCAATGCCTCGCGTGGGGAAGTTCACCACTCGCATCCATGAGGTGTCGTCATGCGGATTGTCGACAAGCCGCAGATACGCCAGTACATGCTTGATTTCCTGGCGCTCGAAGAAGCGCTGGCCACCATAGACCCTATATGGAACGCTGGCCGTAAAAAGCGCATGCTCGATGGGCCGTGACTGTGCGTTGCTGCGATACAGGACGGCAATCTGGTGCGCCGCGCGACCCTCGCGCAACAGAGCGCGGATCTCATCCACCAGCCACTGCGCCTCGAGCGCGTCGGACGGCTGCTCCACCACCCGCAGCAGTTCGCCTTCGCCAGCCTGGGTCCACAGGTTCTTGCCCAGGCGATGCTCGTTGTGAGCGATCAGCGTGTTGGCGGCGTCCAGGATATGACCGAAGGATCGATAGTTCTGCTCCAGTCGGATGACATTGCCATGGGCGTACCGCTGCTCGAAATCAGCCATATTGCCCACGTTGGCGC
>DATNAI010000086.1:0-7369 GCA_035572875.1 Castellaniella sp.
CGTTACGAATCAACACCCGAACGAGCTCGCTCGAAGACGAAAGCGCCCAAGTCCCTGCATGGATTCGATCCGCATCCGCGGTGCACGCACGCACAACCTCAAGAACCTGAACCTCGATCTTCCGCGGCACCGGCTGATCGTGATCACCGGCTTGTCCGGATCGGGCAAGAGCTCGCTCGCGTTCGACACGCTATACGCCGAAGGCCAGCGCCGCTACGTGGAGACGTTCTCGCCCTATGCGCGCCAGTTCCTGGATCGCATGGACAAGCCGCAGGTGGACCGGATCGACGGCATCCTGCCCGCCATCGCCATCGATCAGGTGAACCCCGTGCGCAACTCGCGCAGCACCGTGGGCACCATGACCGAGCTCAACGATCATCTGAAGCTGCTCTACGCGCGCGCGGCTCATCTGTACTGCCGGCAATGCGCTGGGCCCGTGCGCCGCGACAATCCGGCCAGCATCCAGCAACAGCTCCAGGCGCTATGCGCCGGGGCCGATCCCCGGCTGGTGGTGAGCTTCCCCGTCACGGTGCCCGCCAACTTCACCGAAGCGGAAGTCCGGGGGTTTCTGGAGCAGCAGGGCTACACCCGGACCTACGACCGGCAGCGCGTCACCACCGCCGACACCACCGGGGACACCGGCGACGAGCTTCCCGAACGCGGGGACGAGGAGCCCGACACGGCCCCTGGCGGCAAGCGGATGCTGCACGTGATCCAGGATCGATTCCGCCTGGGGACTGCGGAACCGGCGCGCGTGAACGAGGCGCTGGAAATAGCGCTGCGCCAGGGCAATGGCCACCTCAGCGTGCACGCGCTGTTCGAGGATCACGAGGACGAATGGCGCTTCAGTTCGGGGCTGCACTGCGCCCGTTGCGACATCGCCTACACCACACCGCTGCCCAGCACATTCTCGTTCAACTCCCCACTGGGGGCGTGCGAACACTGCAAGGGATTCGGCCGCGTCATCGGCATCGATTACGGACTGGTGATCCCGGACGGCGGCCGCACCCTGCGCGAGGGTGCCATCAAGCCGTGGCAAACCGCCAGCTACAAGGAATGCCAGGACGACATGGAGCGATACGCGCCACAGGCGGGCGTGCGGCTGGACATCGCCTGGGACAGGCTCAGCACCGAGGAGAAGGATTGGGTCATCGCCGGCACCCCTGACTGGAAAGGCGGCGCATCGGCCTGGAAGCGCCAGTGGTACGGCGTACAGCGATTCTTCGACTGGCTCGAGTCCCGCGCCTACCGCATGCACGTCCGCGTCCTGCTGTCCAAATACCGCAGCTACACCCCTTGCCTGCACTGCAAGGGCGCGCGGCTGAAGCCGGACGCCACGCTGTGGCGCCTGGGCCGGGGCCGAAGCCCTATCCCGGGGCATCCGCGGTTCATGCCGCCCGGCGTCTCCTGGACGGAGGCTCAGCTCGTGGCGCTGCCCGGCCTGGGCATCCATGACCTGATGCAGCTTCCCATCACGCGGGTACGGGACTGGTTCGAGCACATCGAACTGGGCCAGGTCATGGACGAGGCACTGTCCGAACTGCTGGATGAAGTCCGCACGCGGTTGCGCTTCCTGTGCGACGTGGGTCTGGGCTACCTGTCGCTGGATCGGCAAAGCCGCACACTGTCGGGCGGCGAAGTCCAGCGCATCAACCTGACCACCGCGCTGGGCACGTCGCTGGTCAACACGCTGTTCGTACTGGACGAGCCGTCGATCGGACTGCATCCCCGGGATATCCACCGCATCGTGCAGGTCATGCAGCGGCTGCGGGACCACGGCAACACCCTGGTCGTGGTGGAGCACGATCCACAAGTCATGGTGGCGGCCGACCGGGTTCTGGATATCGGCCCGGGGCCGGGTGAACGAGGCGGGCAGATCGTGTTCGACGGCACGCCCGCCGAACTGAGCCGCGCCGACACCCTGACGGGCCAATATTTCGGGGGCCGCCGACACATCGAGGCGCCGCGTCCCATGCCGGTCGCCGCCAATACGCCCCGGCTGCTGCTGAAGGGCGTGCGGGCCAACAATTTGAAGAACGTGGACTTCGCCATCCCGCTGGGCCGGCTGGTCTGCCTCACGGGGGTGTCGGGATCGGGCAAGTCCACGCTGGTGCAGGACGTGCTGTACCCCGCCATGCGCAAGCGCCTGGGACGGCCCACCGAGACCCCCGGGGAATACGACGCCCTGCTGGGCGCGGAACTGCTCGCGGATATCGTGCTGGTGGACCAGACACCCATCGGAAAGACGGCGCGCTCCAACCCGGCGAGCTACGTGGGCGCCTTCGATGCCATCCGCAAGCTGTTCGCGGCCGCTGACCTGTCCCGCGAACGGGGCTACACCGCCGGGACCTTCAGCTTCAACACTGGCGACGGCCGCTGCCCGACCTGCGGCGGCACGGGCTTCGAGCACGTGGAAATGCAGTTCCTGTCGGACGTCTATCTGCGGTGTCCGGACTGCAACGGGCGCCGCTACCGGCCCGAGATCCTGGAGGTGCGCATCGAACACCTGGGCCGCACGGCGGCCATCGACGAAGTCCTGGACATGACGGTGAGCGAAGCCCTGGACTTCTTCAAGGGGCTGCGAGACGTGCAGTGGGGCCTGGCGCCGCTGGCCGACGTCGGGCTCGAATACGTCCGCCTGGGCCAGCCGGTACCGACGCTGTCGGGCGGCGAAGCCCAGCGCCTGAAGCTGGCCGGGCACCTGGCCGAGGCAGCCCGCTCCCGGGCTCCCCGGGGAGTGCTCAAGGGCAGCCTCCTGCTGTTCGACGAACCCACCACCGGGCTGCATTACGACGATATTGCCCGACTGATGCGCGCCTTCCGCAAGCTGCTCACCGCCGGTCATTCGCTGCTCATCATCGAGCACAACCTGGACGTGGTCCGCGCCGCGGACTGGATCGTGGACCTGGGTCCCGAAGGCGGCGACGCGGGGGGCCGCATCATCGTCCAGGGCGCGCCGGAAGACGTGATGCGCAGCGCCGATTCCCACACCGGCCGTGCACTGTGCGATTACACCCGCCAGACGGGCGGCCAGGCGCTGACCCTGAACGAGCCCGCCGCCCGCCTGCACGCGCCCGCCAGCCCGGACATCCACATCCTGAATGCCCGCGAACACAATCTCAAGGGCATCGACGTCCATATCCCGCGCAACGAATTCACGGTGGTCACGGGCGTGTCCGGTTCCGGCAAGTCGACGCTGGCCTTCGACATCCTTTTCAACGAAGGCCAGCGGCGCTACCTGGAGTCGCTGAACGCCTACGCGCGCGCCATCGTGCAACCCGCGGGCAAGCCCGACGTGGACGCCATCTATGGCATCCCGCCCACCGTCGCCATCGAGCAGCGCACCAGCCGGGGCGGGCGCAAGTCCACCGTGGCCACCATGACGGAGATTCACCATTTCCTGCGCCTGCTGTACGTCCGCCTGGGAACCCAGATGTGCCCGGACTGCCACGTCCCGGTGGCGCCACAGAGTCCGGAGCAGATCGTCGCACAATTGCTGCGCGACCATTCCGGCGATCACATCGGACTGCTGGCGCCGCTGGTCGTGGCACGCAAGGGCTATTACACGGAACTCGCCAAATGGGCGAGCTCGCACGGCTACAGTCACCTGCGCGTGGATGGCGAGTTCATTCCAGTCACTCCCTGGCCGCGCCTGAGCCGGTTCCAGGAACACACCATCGAGCTGCCGGTGCTCGATCTGATGGTGGACGCTGCCGACGAAGCGGAGTTGCGCGATGCGGTACGCGCGGCGTTGGCGCTGGGCCACGGCACTTTTCGCGTGCTGACGGGGCTGACGAGACCGGGTTCCTCATCGCTGCAGGCGCGTCGTGCGTCGGGCCTGGCGCCAAACCCGGCGCTGCTGACCTTTTCGATCAAACGCGCCTGCCCCAATTGCGGCACCAGCTTCCCCGAGCCCGATCCCCGGCTGTTTTCGTACAACTCCCGCCACGGCTGGTGCCCCGGATGCTTCGGTACCGGGGTGCAACTGCTGGGCTTCACGGAAGACCAGACAGGGGAAGAGGCCGGCTGGCTCGACGACGGCGCCGAGGTCTTGCAGACCTGCCCGCAATGCCAGGGCCAGCGGCTGAACCGCGTCGCACTGGCCTTCCAGTGGCACCAGCGCTCGATTGCGGAATTGGCGGCACTGCCGGTGAGCGACGCGCAGCGCTTCTTCCTGGGCCTCACGCTGAGCGGCCGCGAGGCCGAAATCGCCCGCGACATCCTGAGTGAAATCCGCAGCCGCCTGAACTTCATGATGGACGTCGGGCTGGGCTACCTCGCGCTGGATCGGGCCGCCCCGACCCTGTCGGGCGGCGAAGCCCAGCGCATCCGCCTGGCGGCGCAGCTCGGTTCCAACCTTCAGGGCGTCTGCTATGTGCTGGACGAACCCACCATCGGGCTGCACCCCCGGGACAACCGTATCCTGCTCGACGCGCTGGCGCGCCTGGAAGGCCACGGCAACACGCTGGTCGTGGTCGAGCACGACGAGGACACCATCCGGCGCGCCGGCCACGTCATCGACGTGGGCCCGGGGGCCGGGACACGCGGCGGCATGGTGGTGGCACAGGGCACGGTTCAGGACATCATCGACAATCCGGCGTCGCTGACCGGCCGCTACCTGCGGGAACCGCTGGCGCACCCGATGAACGGCCGGCGGGAAGTCTTGCGCGACACGCCATCCCTGGAAATCCTCGACGCTTCGCTGCACAACCTGAACCACGCGGATGCCCGCATTCCGCTGGCGCGGCTCACCGTCGTCACCGGCGTTTCGGGCTCAGGCAAATCCACGCTGGCGCGCGAAGTCCTGCTGGACAATCTGGCGGGCAAGGTGGGCCGGGTCGATACGGGGGGCTGGCAGGGATGCCGCCAGATCCATGGCTGGGAAGCGGTCGACCGGGTGCTGGAAGTGGACCAGACGCCCATCGGCAAGACGCCGCGTTCCTGCCCTGCGACCTACATTGGTTTCTGGGATGACATCCGCAAGCTCTACGCCAGTACCCGGGAAGCGCGACTGCGTGGCTGGACGGCCTCGCGCTTTTCGTTCAACACCGGCGAGGGTCGGTGCCCCGAATGCGAAGGCCAGGGCATGCGCACCATCGAAATGAGTTTCCTGCCGGATGTGAAGGTGCCCTGCGACGCCTGCCACGGCGCGCGCTTCAATCAGGAGACGCTGGACGTCCTTTGGCACGAACGCAGCGCGGGAGACGTGCTGCGCATGGAAGTCGACGAAGCCGTGGGACATTTCGCCGCCCACCGCAAGATCGCCCGCGCCCTGCAACTGATGCAGGATGTGGGCCTGGGATACCTGACGCTGGGGCAGCCATCGCCCACGCTGTCAGGCGGCGAGGCCCAGCGCATCAAGCTGGTCACCGAGCTGACCAAGGCCCATCTGGACGAAGGCGTGCTGCGCACGGGTCGCGCATCCCGCATCCCGCATACGCTGTACGTGCTGGATGAACCGACCGTCGGCCTGTCGACCGCCGACGTGGAAAAGCTCATCCACGTCCTGCACCGCCTGGTCGACGCTGGCCATACCGTGGTGGTCATCGAACACAATCTGGACGTGATTGCCGAAGCGGACTGGATCGTGGATCTCGGGCCGGAAGGCGGCGACCAGGGCGGCCGCGTCGTCGCCCAGGGCAGCCCGGAGCACCTATGCGCCAGCGCCACGCACACCGGGCAGATCCTGGCGGAATTCATGAAGCGGTAGGCAGACCTCGGTGAATCGCCCAGTCGGCGGCGGCCATGCCCATGGTCGCCGTGATCGTCACCACGGAACCGTAGCCCGCACAGGACAGGCCCTGCGGGCCGGACGCAACCGGAGATCCGGGAACCCCGCCGGACAGGGTGGCGCCCGGGACAGCGGCGAGGGCCGCCGTGGCATTCCGTGTCCAGGCAGCGGGAAGCACCACTGACTGATCGAACCACAGGCACGATATCCCCATGCGCGGCGGCCGGCGGTGCGGCTTGCCACCCGCCGCGCCGCCCTTCGGATAGCCGTGGCGCTTGCGCAGCTCCTGGCGAACGCGGCCGAGCAGCGCATCGTTCGCGGCGTCCGCCAGATCTCCGGCGCGCAGAGCCATGGGATCCGTCTTGCCGCCCGCGCCTCCGCACACCAGCAGCGGCCACCCGAGTTCCCGGGCCCGCAGAATCATTGCAGTCTTGGCAACCACCTGGTCGGTGCAGTCCACCAGCAGATTGCGCCAAGTAGACGGCGATGGCGCCACGAGGATGGCATCCAGATTGCCGGGCTCCGCGAAATCGTCCACGCAGCGTACCTGGCACAGAGGATTGATGTCGCGCACCCGCGCCGCCATGGCGAGCACCTTCGACTGACCCAGCGTGCTGGTCAGGGCGTGAACCTGGCGATTCACGTTCGATTCGGCGATGTGATCCAGATCCACCAGCGTCAGTGCCCCGACACCCGACCGGGCCAGAGCCTCCACGCACCACGTGCCCACCCCGCCGATGCCCGCCACGACCACATGCAAGCGCGACAGGGCATCACAGGTCCCGTCTCCATAGAGGCGATCCATGCCTCCGAACCGGCGACCCGTATCCGCCTCCGTCGCCGATGTCACCCCGGAGGGGATTCGGCACCCCTCTTCCGTGCAGGCGCCGCCATCGGGCGCGGCCAATAGCGAAGGAAACGATGAGGCATTGGACATGAGCAGGCAGATCCCATGAAAGTGAATTCTGCGTCATTTTAGATGGCTGGAGGCGAACTCCCCTACAATAGGAAGCAATCCGATTCAGATCTCTGAAGACCCCGTGAACGCTGTTGACCGCCCCCTCCGACTGCCGCCGCCCCCCGAGGCGCTGCAGTTGCGCGATGCAGCCTGGCGCCAGGAGTCGATCCACCGCACTCTGGCGCACTGGGACGGGCATTCCGACCTGTGGATCTTCGGCTATGGATCCCTGATCTGGCGCACCGACTTCACCTATCTGGAATCCCGTATCGGGCGCATCCACGGCTATCACCGGTCGTTGTGCCTGTGGTCACGGGTGAACCGGGGGACTCCGGAACAGCCGGGCCTGGTGTTCAGCCTGGGACTGGGCGGTTCGTGCGCCGGCCGGGCCTACCGCGTCGCGGGCGAGAGCGTCTCCGATATCATGCCCGCGCTCTGGGCGCGGGAGATGCCCAGTGCCGCTTACATCCCGCGCTGGCTGCAATGCCGCACGCCACAGGGCACGGTTCCCGCACTGGTCTTCACCATGGACCGCAGCGACGACAGCTACGCCCCCGGTCTGAGCCTGGAGCAGACCCTCAGCGTCGTGCGCCAGGGGCAGGGGCGCTATGGGCCTTGTCTGGATTACGTCCTGCAGACGGCGGACGCGCTCGACGCAGCCGGCATCGTCGATCCGAGAC
>DATNAI010000087.1:0-8789 GCA_035572875.1 Castellaniella sp.
CTTCGAACATCGCCACGGAATCGGACAGATTGGCCCCCGGGGCGATGCCGATGCCGCCGACCTGCGCGGCCAGCGCGTCGGAGACATAGTCGCCATTGAGGTTCAACGTGGCGATGACATCGTATTCCGCCGGACGCAGCAGGATCTGCTGCAGGAAGGCGTCGGCGATGACGTCCTTCACCGTGATGTCCCGTCCCGTCCGCGGGTTCTTGAATTTGCACCATGGGCCGCCATCGATGAGCTGGGCGCCGAATTCGCGCTGCGCCAGGGCATATCCCCAGTCGCGGAAGCTGCCTTCGGTGTACTTCATGATGTTGCCCTTGTGCACCAGCGTCACAGTCGGGCGGTCGTTGTCGATCGCATACTGGATCGCCTTGCGCACCAGACGCTCGGTGCCCTCGCGCGAAACGGGCTTGACGCCGATGCCGGACGTCGCCGGGAAGCGGATCTTTTTCACGCCCAGCTTGTCCTGCAAGAACTCGATGAGCTGGCGGGCCTTGTCGGATTCGGCCTCGAACTCGATGCCGGCGTAGATGTCTTCGGAGTTTTCACGGAAGATGACCATATTGGTCTTTTCCGGTTCGCGCACCGGCGAAGGCACACCCTTGAAGTAGCGCACCGGCCGCAAGCAAACGTACAGGTCGAGTTCCTGACGCAGCGCCACATTCAGCGAGCGGATGCCGCCGCCCACCGGGGTGGTCAGCGGACCCTTGATGGCGATGACATACTCGCGCACAGCCTCCAGTGTTTCTTCGGGCAACCAGACGTCCGGCCCATAGATCTTGGTGGATTTTTCACCGGCATAGACCTCCATCCAGTGAATCTTGCGCTTGCCGCCATAGGCCTTCGCCACCGCCGCGTCCACGACCTTCAGCATCACCGGAGTGATGTCCTGACCGGTGCCGTCACCCTCGATATACGGGAGAATGGGCTCGTCTGGGATATTGAGGGTGAAATCGGCGTTGACCGTGATTTTCTGCCCGCCGGCCGGGACCTTGATGTGCTGATAAGACATGGATGCTCCAGTGACTCCGGAATGATTGGTATGAAAAGCGAAAGAAGTCGAGTCTTATATAAGAGTTTAACGTAAACTGGACCGGCTGCTGCCGCAACGACCATGATTGCACAGCAGAAACCACAAAAAAGTTGCAAGCCCGCCGATAAAATGAAGGCTGGCACAGGCGCGCCAGTGCTTCTGGCCGCATGCTACCCGAACCACCCTATCGCTGCCTGACCAGGGCACCGCATTTCTCATGGCTATCTTCAACCCCTCGAAAGACCAGGTCCGCAGCTTCTTCACCGAGGCCTGGCGCAAGCGGCGCGCAGCCGGAGTGCTTACCCCGCTGGAGACCATGGCTGCCGATCTGATCGCCCAGCATCCGGAGTACCACTCCGATCTGGAAGACCCGGATGCCGGGCAACGCGAATACACGGTAGAGGACGGCCGCACCAATCCATTCCTGCACCTGTCCATGCATCTGGCGATCCAGGAGCAGCTGTCCATCGACCAACCGCCCGGCATCCGGACGGCGTGGGATCAATTGTTGCGCAGCCACGATGAGCACGAAGCCGCCCACATCATCATGGAGGCGCTGGGCGAGGTCGTCTGGGAGGCCCAGCGGTTGGGAAAACCGCTGGACAACGACCATTATCTCGATCTGATTCGCCGACAGGCCACGCGCGACCGCTAGGCCAAGCCGGAAGCGCCGCGGGCGGCAAGCCGCCCGCCGACATCGCTAGCGGAATTCGTTGGGATGCACCGAAAGCGGCGTGGGCAGGCTGGACAGCCACGACGTGATGTTTTCGATGTCGGTCGCCGAGAGCTGCATCGCCATGCCGCCCATGATGGCGTTCTTGCGCACATTGGCCGACGCCGGTTCACCCTTCTGGCCACGCTGGTATGCGACGAGCGCATGCTTCAGGTAGTCCTGATGCTGGCCGGCCAGAACAGGGTAAGTCGGCAGAATGGGAGATTTGGCATCCGCCCCATGGCACGATGCACAGTTGAACTTTTCGAAGCTGGCCTTGCCGGCCGCCAGGTCTGCGGCCTGGGCCGTACCGACCATCAGCAGGCCACACCCAAGGGCTGCGATCCAGAATTTACGCATGATGTCTCCCGATCATTTGAGGCTGGAATAATAGGCGGCGACGTCAGCCATGTCCTGTTCGGACAGGCCTCGCGCAATGGCTCCCATGGTCGGGAAGGTTCGGGAACCATCCGCGTATTCCTTCAGTGCGGCGACAATATAAGGGGCGTTCTGCCCCGCTATCATGGGCACGTGGTACAGCTCCGGGTACGCTGTCTTGTAGCCCTGGATCTGATGGCATCCGATGCACATGGATACCTTATGGGCGCCCGCCTGGGCGTCTCCCTTGATGGCCGGGGCGTCTGCCGCAAACGCAGTTCCAGCAAACAGACAGGATGCCGCAACCAGCACGGAACCCACCCCACGATCAAGCAATTGTCGCGACTTCATATGGCCTCTAGTCTCCAGAGTTCATTCTTAAACGGTCGGGCATCGGCTACCCTTTTGCCAGCCGATGAGGCACTCCGATTGTACGATAATTATCCTTACACGCAGTAAGCCGATCGCAAGCCTATACCATGGCAAACCCAAAGGGGAATCGTGATCTCCCCTACCGGGCCATCGGGCCGGTTTGTGCCATTCGCTCCGGATACAGGTGCGCGGTCCGCGCAACCGGCCAGCCGCCGGGCGCTCCGGATCCTTAGACGAGGCCCCCATTGGGCTGGACAATCTGCCCGTGCACCCACGAAGCGCGGTCCGATGCCAGGAAGCTCACCACGGCGGCAATCTCGGCGGGCTCGCCCACCCGATTGAAGGGACTCATGGCTGCGGACCGCTGCAGGGCTTCCGGTCCCTTGCCGGACCGGAACAGGTCCGTGTCCACAGGGCCGGGGGCCACCGCATTGACCCGGATCTTGCGCGCCGCCAGCTCGCGCGCAAGCGACCGCACCAGACACTCCACCGCCGCCTTGGTCGCGCTATAGGGTCCGATCCCGGGGACCGCGCACCGCACCAGCGAAGTCGTCACCGCAATGATGGTGCCGCCGTCCTTTACGTTGCGGGCCGCCTCGCGGAGCACGTTGAAGGCGCCGACGATATTGACTTCCACCAGCCGCCGGAAATTGTCGGTATCGAACTGGGCAAGCGGGCTGGGAGGAACATTGATCCCGGCATTGGCCACCACGCAGTCCGGCGCGCCGCCAAAATCCTTCGCCACGAAGGAAAAGACCCCGGCCACCTGCTCGGGGTCGCGAATGTCGGCGGCATAGCCGTTACAGCGGCGCTGACCGAGACGTTCTGGAAAATCGCCGGCCTTGGTGACGTAAGTGTAAGCGACGTCAAAGCCGTCGCTGGCCAGCGTCTGGACACACGCGGCCCCTATGCCGCGAGAGCCGCCAAAAATCAGGGCTGTCTTGTTGCTCATGGGAAATCCTCACTGAAAGGGGTTTAAGGAAAGTCATGTCCCGGCGGGGGCGGGACGCCATATCCGGCAGCCGCTGGCCACTACAGCCATAGGATCTGCTTGCGATAATCGAGATCCGTGAGCAGAGGCTGGGCGGGTCCCTCGTGGAAGACCGAGCCGCGCTCCAACGCGTAGACGCGGTCCGCCAACGCCAGGACCAGATCCAGATTGTGCTCGACGATAACGATCGAAAGATGCTGCCGCAGTCTATCGAACACAGTGAACAGCTCCTGCACGACGGCCGGAGCCAGGCCCTCGAACGGTTCATCGAGCAGCAGCAGGCGGACATTGCCGGAGAGCGCGCGGGCGACCGCAACCATCTGCTGCTCGCCACCCGACAGGTAATCGGCTTCCACATCCATGCGCTCACGAATGCGCGGAAAATACTCGAAGATCCTGGCTTCATCCCACACTACACCCGTGCTGCCATCCGTGGGACGGGCCTGGCGACCCAGCGCGAGATTCTCGGCCACGGTCATGCCCGCAAACAGGCCACGCCCCTGCGGCACATATCCGATGCCCATGCGAGCGATATCCGGAGCCGCCATCTGCGCGATGTCTTGTCCCGAGAATTCAACGGCCCCCGAAACCGCGCGCACCAAGCCCACCATGGTCTTCAGCAGCGTCGACTTCCCTGCGCCGTTACGGCCCAGCAGCGCCACGATTTCGCCTTCCCGGACATCGAGCGAAGCCTTCTGCAAGATGTGGCTCTTGCCATAATAGGCGTCCACCTGATCGAAATGCAGCAGCGTCGGCCGATCGGCATCATTGCCCCCGGACCGTCCCGTCACCGGAGGAGTCCCGGTACCGGTGTAGATCTCCTGAACATTCCGGTCCTGACGAATGGTCTCGGGATCGCCGGTGAGCAGGACCTCGCCCTGATTCATGACCGTCACCTGATGCGACATCGCCAGCACGCGATCGATGTCGTGTTCGACAATCAGGACCGGAATATTGCTGGCGATCGTCTGGACCAGCCGCGACACTCGCTCGCGTTCCGCGGCGGCCAGCCCGGCCAGCGGTTCATCCAGCAACAGCAGCCGCGGCTTGGATCCCAGCGCGATACCCAGATCCACCAGGCGTTGTCCGCCGTAAGAAAGCTGGTCTCCCCGCACTTCCTCCATGCCCTCCAACCCAAGAAAGCGCATGAGCTCGGCCGTCTCGGCATGAACCCGCGCATAGTCGTCGCTATCCCGCCACAGGTTGAAGCGGCCGGGGCTGCAAGACTGCAGCGACAGGCGCAGGTTCTCGTAGATGGTGAGCCCCTTGAACAAGTTGGTGATCTGGAAGGAGCGCGTCAGTCCCATCCGGCAGATGGCCTGCGCATGTTCGTTCTGGATCTCCCGCCCGTGCAGCAGCACACGTCCCGACGTCGGCATGAACATGCCGGAGATCAGGTTGAAGGTCGAGGTCTTGCCCGCGCCATTGGGTCCGATCAGCGCATGGATTTCGCCTGACCGAACCGTCAGGTTCACATCCTGGACCGCATGAATGCCACCAAATCGCACATTGAGGTCGCGCACCTGCAGCACATCACCTCTGCGGCCATCCGGGTGCAGGAATTGGGGCAACGGCAGGCCTTCGTAAATCTTGCGCTTGCTCATCGCGGCGCTGTCCGTGGGCAGCGGCCGCAACACGCCCCGCACTTTCTCCCAGATACCCGTGAGGCCCGTGGGCGAAAACAGCACGAAACCCATGAACACCAGGCCGAACCACAGCAGCCAGTTGTCGGTATAGATGGAGAACAATTCACGGAAAAGCTGATAGAACAGCGCGCCCAGGGCCGGCCCCAACAGACTGTGCATGCCGCCGATCACCACCATGGCCAGCAGTTCGCCGGAGAACTCGACCGTCGTCGACTCGGCCGCCGCAATGTGATGCAGGAAGACCAGCAATGATCCGGCCAGTGCCGTGATGCAGGCCGACAGCACGAACGCGACCAGTTTGTAGTATTCGGTGGTGTAGCCCTGGAAAACCGCACGCTGCTGGTTTTCGCGGATCGCCACCAGTACGCGGCCGAAAGGCGAACGCACGACCCGCAGCAACAGGTATAGCACCAGGGCGGCAATGACCGCCGTGAAGACGTAATAGGCCAGATAGCCTTCCAGCGCGAAGGGCCCCAACACGCCACGCTGGAGTCCGCCCAGCCCCCCTTCACCGCCCGTCACGCTGGTCCACCGGAAAGCCACGGAGAACGTCAACGCGCACAGGGCCAGCGTCAGCAGCGCGAAATAGACCCCGCGCCGCCGCAGGATCAGATACCCCACGATCACCGCGGCGATCGCGGTGAACAGCACCGAGCACACGATGGGCAACAGCACCTGATCCGGAAACAGGTAAAGCTGCGCCAGCGCGGCCACATACCCGCCGATGCCAAACCATGCACTATGGCCGAAGGACACCAGGCCGGTGTAGCCGACCAGCACGTTCAGCCCCATCGCCGCCATGGCCAGTATCACCACCAGCGTGGCGCTATCCAGCGTCAACCCCAAAGCCTGGAAGACGAACGGCAGCAGCACCAGACCCAGAACGCCGACCCAGAGCGGCTGATATTTACGCATCATTGCCCGCTCCTTACTCGAAACGCTCGATGCGTTTGCCCAGCAGCCCGCGCGGCCGGAACATCAACACCAGGAACATCAATACATACATGGAAGCCTCACCCGCGGCCGAGTCGAAATAGATAGTGACGCCACGAACGACGCCCACCAGGACCCCCGCCAGCACCACCCCCCAGAAACTTCCCAGTCCCCCGATGACGACCACCACGAAGGCGACCGTCATGATGTCGGTTCCCATGGCGGGCTGAACTACGGCAATGGGCGCGAAGAGCACCCCGGCCAGCGCCGCCGTGGCCACCCCCAGCATGACAATGGCCGTCAGGTAGGGCTGCAGGCGAATACCGAGCACCGCGACCATATCGGGCTTCTGCACACCGGCGCGAATCACGCGGCCAAAGGGAGTCTTGTTCAACAACATCCAGATTCCCACCATCAGAACCAGCACGACCAGCAGGATGAAGAGGCGGTACTTTGAAAGGAAGAAACTGCCCAGCACCACGGAGCCCTTGAAGGATGCCGGCATGGACAGGAACAACGGCGCCGCCCCCCAGGTCATGCGGATCGCCTGCTCGACCACCATGGCCAGAGAGAATGTGACGAGCAACCCGAGGATGGGATCCGCCGTATAGAATCGCCGCAGCAGGAAACGCTCGAACACGATACCCAGCAGTCCGACCAGCACGGGGGTGATGACGATGCTGCCGCCAAAGCCCACATACTTCATGAGTTCGAACGAGACGTAGGCGCCAATTGCGTAGAACGCGCCGTGCGCAAGATTGACCACGCCGCCGACGCTGAAGATCAGCGACAGGCCCAGTGCGATCAGGACGTAATAGCCGCCCAGGACCAGGCCATTGACGACCTGCTCGAATAAAAAGAGGAGTTGCATGGTGAACCGGAAGGTAAGGGGTACGGCCACGAACCGCATCCGCTGCAGCCCTCAGGCCGCGGCGGATGCGCGCGGTAGCGTCACATATGACACAAGCTCTCGGACCTCGGCGGCGCGAGGATCTCGAGCGGCTGGTTGGCGCCCGGAACAGCGTCGCCCAGCACCAGGAAGTCATGCGGTCCCTTCGCCTGATCGGGCGGCATGACAGTGTACGTGTAGGCCTCTTGCATCAATTGATGGTCCCACGACCTGAAGTACGCCTCGCGCGCCTTCAGGATGTCGAACTTGGCCTCGGATTCCAGATAGGCGATGAGCTTGTCGGTATCGGTCGATTTCGTCGCCGTCATGGCCTGCGCCAGGATCTTGAGTGAAACGTATTCCACCCAGGCGTGGTTTTCAGGCTGCGTGTGGTATTTCGCCTCGAAGGCCTTCACAAAAGCGGCCGATCCGGGCGTCTTCAGCTTGTATTGCCACACCGTCGGCCAGATTCCCGACAGATTGCCGGGCCCCGCCGCCCAGGCATCGGCAATATTGAGATTGAAGCCGGCCAGGGGAATCTTCAGGCCGAATTCCGCATATTGCTTGATGAAGTTGGTCACCTGGTTGCCGGCCAGATTGCATGCGATCACATCGGGATTCGCCTGGCGAATCTTCAGCAGATAAGGGCTGAAGTCCGTCACGTCGGTTGCCACCAGCGCATTGCCGATCATCTTTCCGCCGTGCGAGCCGACAAACTTCTCGACGGCCTTGGCCAGATCGTGGCCGAACAGGTAATCGGCCGTCAGCCCATAGAGCTTCTTGCCCTTGATCAGCCCGGCACGGTCGAGTGCCAGACCCGCCGCATTGGCCAGGACGGTGACCGGAATATCGGCGTGGAAGGTATAGCGGTTGCAATCCTTGCCGCGCAGTGAATCCGAACGCGCGCCGGTATTCAGGAAGAGAATCTTGTTACGGGCGGCGACCTGGGAAATCGCCAGTGCCGAAGCCGAACTGATTTCGCCCAGGAGCACCACGGCCTTGTCGCGCTCGATCAACCGCTGGGCCTTGGTCGAGGCCACCTGCGGATTTACCGAGTCCTCGGAGATGACCTCGATCTTGCGCCCCAGCACCCCGCCCGCGGCGTTGATCTGCTCGGCCTGCAGTTGAATGCCTTTGACCGCGTACCCGCCCAGTGCCCCCAGGAACCCGGTCAAGGGTGTCAGGTGCCCGATCTTGATGGGGCCAGACGAGTCGGCGCTCCAGGCCCAGGGGCTGAATCCCAGTGCCGTACTGCCTATCAATGCCGCGCCGGACTTCAGCACGGCCCGACGCGACAGGGTCGCGTCCGTGATCCGCTTGCCGTTTTTCATGGCTTTGTCTCCGATGATGGAATATGCAGGGTGCTGCTGTCTTGCAGGGAGCCGCTTCTTGTGAGAAATGACGATTTGATGATAGGGGTTTCTTCCTTTTCTGATGAAATACTGTTTTTCAAGGTAAGGCATAGGCAAATCTTATGGGAGCGCCTGCGCGCCCCCGAATGACCCATAATGGCCGCATCCGCCACGTGGAGGCCGCCATGAACCTGAAGCAGCTCCAGTACTTCGTTCAGACCGTCGAAAGTGGAAGCATGACCAAGGCTTCCCTGCAGCTTTTCATCGCTCAGCCGGCGCTGAGCCAACAATTGACCAAACTCGAAGACGAGGTGGGAAAGCCGCTGCTGGTGCGCTCCGCGCGGGGCGTCACCCCCACGGACAACGGGCTGGCGCTCTATCACCACGCCAAATTCATGCTGCGGCAACTGGACCAGGCGCTGTCGATCGCTCGCCAGGAAACCATGGAAACATACGGGATGGTGACTGTCGGGCTGGCCG
>DATNAI010000088.1:0-3217 GCA_035572875.1 Castellaniella sp.
CCTACAATCCCAAACTGGTGCCGGCCAACGAAGCCCCCAAAAACTGGCCGGATGCATTGAATGCGACCTTCCAGGATGCGGTGAACACCAAACTGTCCACCTCCGGCCTGCAGGACGCTGTCTGGTACAAGCTGCGCCAGCTTTACGGTGAGGATTACTGGACCAAGTTCGCCACGCTGCAGCCGCGCGGCTTCGACAGCTATGTGCAGCAGTTCGACCGCATGGTGAACGGCCAGGACAAGCTGGTGCACACCGCGCAGTATTCCGCCTACTTGCAGCTCAAGGCAAAGGGCGCGGACCTGGCATTCGTCTTCCCCACGGACGGCGTGGTGGTGGGCCAGGCCGTGTATGGCGCGATCGAGGGTGCCCCGCACCCGGAGGCGGCGAAGCTGATGCTGGACTGGTTCCTTGGCAAGCCGGGCCAGGCGTCACTGCAGAACCACCACTACCTGTCGTCTCCCCGCACCGACATGGCACCGCCACCCGGTGGCATTCCCACCGGCCAGATGAAGGTGCTGCTGATCGACGACTGGGATGCCTATCTGAAGTCCCGCCCGCAATTCGTGCGTGAATGGGACAAGATAACGGGTATGCGCTGACCCGCATCGGCAGGCAGGCATGAACACCGCTGTGGAGAGGCGCGGGCCCGACCGCCGGTTGGGCCGGTTCCTTGTGGTGCCTGGAATTCTGGCGACCATCGGTCTGCTGGTGATCTACCCGGTGTTCTTCCTGGTCACCGAGTCGCTCAACGTGGGTGACTCGGGCACGTTTCCGCCGAAGGATATTGGCTTCGGTAACTACCAGGACATGGTGTCCGACACGCAGGTGCTGTGGAACACCGCCTTCGTTGCCGGATTGGCCACCATCATGGCGGTTGGGTTCGGGCTGCTGCTGGCCTGGATCCTGACGCGCACGGCGATTCCGGGCCGCCGGCGGCTGGAGCGGCTGATGGAGCTGCCCTACTATATGACGCCGCTGGTGGGCGCCCTGGCTTGGGGCGTGATCGCGGCGCCGAAGACCGGCCTGGCCAACCAGCTTGGCCGGCTGCTGGGTGCGAACGGGGATTTCCTGAACATCTACTCCGCTTGGGGCATCGCCTGGGTGATGGCGCTGTTCGAGGGCACCGTCGCGTTCGTGATGATCTCCGCGGCGATGAAATCCATGGACCCATCCATGGAGGAGAGCGCGCGGGTGCTGGGCGCGGGGAAGTTCCGCGTGGCGCTGACCGTGACCCTGCCGATGATCCTGCCGGGCATCGTCAGCGCCACGATCTTCGTGTTCGCGGAGATGCTGAGCGCCTTCGCCGCGGCCTTCGTGCTGGGTATTCCGTCCCGCTTCATCGTGATCACCACGGTGATCTGGCAGTCCACCTCGGCCTACCCGCCCGAGTACGGCCGTGCCGCGGCGATGGGGCTCTGCTTGTTCGTTGTCCTGGCGGTGGCGATCGGCCTGGCGCGGCTGGTGCTGCGCAAGGGCAGCTACGCGACGATCACCGGCAAGGCGTTCCGCCCGCGCCCGATGCGCCTGGGTGCCAGGGCCTGGCCGATGGTGACGGTCTGCTGGGCCTACCTGACCTTCGCGGTGTTCCTGCCGATGGCGGCGCTGCTGATGACGTCGTTCCAGAAGTTCGCCACCGTGATCGTGGGCGACATGCGCTTCACCCTGGACAATTACGCGTCCGTGTTCCGCCAGGGGGCCGTGGCCTCCGCCCTGACCAACAGCATCGTGCTGGGCCTGGGCGTGGCAACGGTGGGGTCCTTGCTGGTGGGGGTGCTGACCTGGGTGATTTTCCGCGCCCGCGTGCCGGGGCGGTTCCTGGTGGAATATGTGGTGATGTTTCCGCAGGCGGTGCCACGGCTGGTGTTCGGACTGGGCCTGCTGTGGGCGTGGCTGTGGATCGGGCAGGTATTGCCATTCACCCTGTACGGCACGCTTTGGATCCTGGGCCTGGCCTACCTGACCGTGCTGCTGCCGCTGGGCGTGCGTACCCTGGCCGGCGTGGTGCTGCAGATCGACAAGAGCCTGGAGGAATGCGCGCGCGTGTGCGGCGCGTCCTGGAGCCAACAGATGCGCACCGTGACCTTGCCGCTGATGCGGCCCGGGATCGTCGCGGCCTGGCTGCTGATCTTCATCTCCTCGGTGCGCGAGTTGGGGGCTTCGCTGTTCCTGATGGGACCGCATTCCAAGGTGATCGGGCCGGCGATCGTGGACGCGTGGCTGACCGCGTCATCCGAGCTTTCGGCGGCGATGGCGCTGGTGCAGACCGGCGTGGTGTTCGTCGCCGTGATTTTCCTGTTGCGCGTCACGCGGCGTTATTCGGGAGAACCCGCGTGAGCGAGACCGATATCCGCATCGATATCCGCAATCTCGTCGTCGACTACGGCGATGTGCGCGCGGTGGACGATGTGTCGCTCAGCGTGGGGCGCGGCGAATTGGTGACGTTGCTGGGCCCATCGGGCTGCGGCAAGACCACGACGCTGCGATCCGTCGCCGGCCTGGAGGATCCAACCGGCGGATCGATCGCGCTGAAAGGTATGCTGGTCTATTCGGCGTCGGAGCGGCGCAACATGCCGGTGGAGAAGCGCGGCGTTTCCATGGTTTTCCAGTCCTATGCGATCTGGCCGCACATGACCGTGTTCGACAATGTCGCCTACGGTTTGCGGGTGCGCAGAATGTCGGCCAACGACATCCGGTCCAACGTGATGCGCGTGCTGGATCTGGTGCAGATGCGCAATTTTGCCGACCGTCCGGCTTCCAAGCTTTCGGGGGGACAGCAGCAGCGGGTGGCGGTGGCGCGCGCGATCGCGTTTTCCCCGGAGGTGCTGCTGTTCGATGAGCCGCTGTCCAATCTGGACGCGAAGCTGCGGGTTTCCATGCGGGTGGAGCTGCGCGAGTTGCAGAAGGGGCTCGGCATCACCGCGCTGTATGTGACGCACGACCAGGAGGAGGCGCTGGCGATTTCCGACAGGGTGATCGTGATGAATGCCGGGCGGATCGAGCAGATCGGCACGCCGGAGGACATTTACCGCAACCCGCGCACCCTGTTCGTGGCGGACTTCGTGGGCAATGCCAACGTCATCCGCGGCCAGGCACAAGGACCGGCGACCGGCGGCGAAGTGAATTTCGTCACCATGGGCGGGCCGGTGCTGCGCGCGGCGGCGGGGCATGCACAGGCCAAGGGAGACGCGGCGGCGTTGCAGGCAGCCTATGTCGATAT
>DATNAI010000089.1:0-20928 GCA_035572875.1 Castellaniella sp.
ATCATTCAGGGGAATCGGACGCCATCACGGAACGGCAGCCGTCGACGGGCGGCGTAATGCCGACACGATACGGAGGAACGGGATTGGACTTGCAGCCGGGGTTGATGCTGGTGCACGGCAATCGCGCGGAGCAGTTGCGCGATGTGCTGGTGGCATGGCTGCGCGGGAATCCGCTGGGTCCGCTGGAGAACGAATGCCTGTTGGTACATAGCAACGGCATCGCCCAGTGGCTGCGCCTGGCCCTGGCGGAGTGCGAGACAGGCTGCGGGGTGGCGGCGGCCCTGGATTTCCTCCTGCCGTCGCGCTTCATATGGCAGGCTTACCGGGCGGTACTGGGCGAGCAGTCCGTGCCGGCCGATTCTCCCATGGACAAGGATCCGCTCACCTGGCGCCTGATGCGGCTGCTGCCTGAGCTGGCGGGGCAGCCGGAGTACGCGCCCCTGCGGCGATACCTCACCGGTGACGGTGATGGCCGCAAACGCTACCAGCTGGCGGGGCGTCTGGCGGACCTGTTCGATCAGTACCAGGTCTATCGGGCCGATTGGCTGCAGGCCTGGGGACAGGGTCGGGCCGTGCTGCCTGATGCCGCGGGCCGAGATGAGCCTCTGGATGAGGAGAACGTCTGGCAGGCCCGGCTTTGGCGCGCCTTGCTGGACGATCTGGGCGCGCCGGATGTGCCGCAGGGGCGGGCGGCTATCCATGAGGCGTTCATGGCGCGCGTACGGGCTCTGCCGGACGGTCCCCGTCCTGCGGGGTTGCCGCGTCGTGTCCTGGTGTTCGGCATTTCGTCCATGCCGCGCCAGACTCTGGAAGCCCTGGCGGCGCTGGCGCGCTGGGTGCAGATCCTGATGTGCGTGAACAATCCCTGCGCGCACTATTGGGCGGATATTCAGGGAAGCCGCGATATCCTCCGCACGCGGTTCCGGCGCCAGCAGCGGCGGCCGGGGCTGCCGCAGATTCCCGATGAGGCGCTGCTGCATCAACAGAGCCAGCCGTTGCTGGCCTCCTGGGGCCGCCAGGGCCGGGATTTCATCGGCCTGCTGGACGATTTCGACGATCCGGGGCTGCGCGCCCGCGGCGGGCGGGCGCTGGCCGAGCTGCATCACCGCATCGATTCTTTCGAGGCGCTGCCGGGCCGCACGCTGCTGGAGCAGATTCAGGATGACATCCGCGACCTGCGGCCGCTGTCGGAATCCCGGGCGCGCTGGCCGGCCGTGGACACTGTGGCAGATGGGTCGGTGCGCTTTCACATCGCGCACAGCGCACAGCGCGAGGTGGAAATCCTGCATGACCAGTTGCTGGCCGATTTTGCGGCCGACCCGAGCCTGCAGCCGCGCGACGTGATCGTGATGGTGCCGGATGTGGAGGCCTATGCTCCGCACGTCCAGGCTGTCTTCGGCCTGCACGAGGCCCAGGACTGGCGCCACATTCCTTTTGCATTGGCCGATCGGGGGCAGCGCCATGCCGACCCGTTGGTCATCGTGCTGGAGCGACTTCTGTCCTTGCCTGGCCTGCGTCTGGGCCTGCAGGAAGTCCTGGAGTGGCTGGATGTGCCGGCCGTGCGCGACCGTTTCGGGATTGCGGCGGACGATCTGCCGTTGTTGCAGCGGTGGGCGCGTGAATCCAACGTCCGTTGGGGGCTGGATGCGCGGCAGCGGACGGATTTCGGGCTGGAACAGACGCCCCGGGCCGCGCACCGCTATACCTGGGCTTTCGGCCTGGAACGCATGCTGCTGGGCTACGCGGCGGGTGCGGAAGCGGGCCCGTGGCAGGACATTGCCCCCTACGACGAACCGGGCGGCCTGCAGGCGGCGGCCCTCGGGGCGCTGGCGCATTTCGTCGAGCGCATTGGCCACTACTGGGAACTGCTGCGTGACCCGGTGCCGCCCGAGGTCTGGGTCGCCCGCTGCCGCGCCTTGCTGGACGATTTTTTCAGTCCGGCGACCGACGAGGACGCCCATACGCTGCTGCGTTTCCGCGAATGCCTGCAGGACTGGTTGCAAGTGTGCGAACAGACCGGCCTGGACGAGGCCTTGCCTCTGAGCATCGTCGCCGAACACTGTCTCGGCCGGCTCGATCAGCAGGGGCTGTCGCAGCGTTTTTTCGCAGGGGCCGTGACGTTCGCGACCCTTATGCCCATGCGCGCGGTTCCGTTCCGGCGAGTGTGCCTGCTGGGTCTTCAGGACGGCGCCTTTCCGAGGACCCGGGTGCCGGCCGATTTCGATTTGATGGCGAGCCATCCGCGGCCCGGCGATCGCTCGCGGCGGGAGGATGACCGGTATCTGTTTCTTGAAGCGCTGCTTTCGGCCAGGGACCAGTTTTACGTTTCCTGGGTGGGCCGCGATATTCACGACAATGCCGAGCAGGCGCCGTCGGTACTGGTGTCGCAGCTCATGGAACACCTGGACAACGGCTGGCGCTGTCAGGGAGCGGAAACCAGCGTTTCCAAGGCCCTGACCTGTGTGCACCCGCTGCAGCCCTTCAGCCGCCGCTACTTCGAGGCGGGCGCGGCACCCGGGCCGCAGGCGCTTTTCACGTACGCCTCGGAGTGGCGCGATCGCTCCGCGCCCACCGGGTCAACGGCATCCGCCGTCCTGGCGCCTCGTCTGGTGGAGTCGCCGCTGGGCCTGACGACGTTGTCGCGCTTCCTGCGCCATCCCATCAAGGCATTCATGCAGCAGCGCCTGCGGGTCCGGTTCGACCTCGATGAGCCGATCGCCGATGACGCTGAGCCGTATGCGCTCGACGGGCTGCAGGAATGGCAGCTCCGGCAGACCTTGCTGGATGGCCTGCAGAGGGCAGGCGGGTCCAGGGGGCTGGCCGATCTGTATGGAGCGCTGGATCGGGATCTGGCCCGTTTGCAACGCCAGGGAGATCTCCTGGACGGGGCTCTCGGAGACCGCGCGATCGTGCGGTTGCGCCAGGTGCTGGAGGCTCCGTTGGCGGACTTTTCACGAGCCTGCGCCGACTGGCCGGAAGCGGTGAGCGAGGCTTTCCGGATGGAAAGCTGCGTAGCCGCGGAACCGGGCGGTGCCGATCTCGTCTTCACGGATACGCTGTCGGGCTGGCGTCGCAACGCGGCGGGCGAGTGGTGCCGGATCCGCCTGCTTGCCAGCGATCTGGTCGACGGCAAGGACCACTACCGCCTCGCGCCCATGCTGGAGGCATGGGTGGAGCATGTTTGTGCTCATGTCCATGGGCGCCCGGTCACGACCGTGCTGATCAGCCCCAAGGGCCGGGTGGAGTGGGCTGCGGCCGATGGGCCCGGCGACGAGCGGACCTGGCAATCGTTATGGTCCGATTTGTGGTCTGCCTGGCGCCAGGGCCTGTGCAGCGCCTTGCCGGTCGAGGCCCATGCGGCCGGCGTATGGCTGCGCGTGGGTCAGCCTGCCGATCCGCAGGACGACGGCTGGGCGCAAGTTCGCACCACCTATGAGGAACGGATGAGCGATGATCTTTATCTGCGGCGATGTTATCCGGATTTCGATTCGCTGGTGGCCGGTGGAGCCTTCTTCGACTGGGCCAGGACCCTGTATGGCGCATTGAGCGCCACGGTGTCCGGTGCTTCCGGCGGCAGGGGGAAGGGCTGATGCCGACTGTTTCGCCGGTGGACCCGCTGCAGTTCGAATTGCGCGGCAGCCACCTGATCGAGGCCAGCGCCGGGACCGGAAAGACTTGGACCATCGCTGCGCTCTACGTCCGGCTGGTGCTGGGGCATGGCGGTCATCCGCCCCGTCTGCCGGCCGATATCCTGGTGCTGACCTTCACCGAGGCGGCCGCGCGTGAGTTGCGGGACCGGATCCGCGCGCGCCTGTCCCAGGCGGCCGCGGCGTTTGCGGAACCGGACGATGCCTCCACGACCGCCGATGCCGCACCCGATGCCGCGGGCGACGCGTTCCTGGCTGGTTTGCGCGCGCACTATCCGCCCGACGAGTGGCCCAACGCTGCCCGTTTGCTGGCGTTGGCGGCCCAGTCCATGGACGAGGCGTCGATCTTTACCATCCACGCGTGGTGCGCGCGCGTTTTGCGCCAGCATGCGTTCGACAGCGGCAGCCTGTTCGATCAGGATCTGCAAACCGATCTGCGCGAGCAGATCCGCCAGGTCGCCTGGGATTACTGGCGCAGTCAGGTCGCGGGTCTGGATGGGGCCCTTCTGGACCACGTCCTTTCCGTGTGGCCCAAACCCGACGCGCTGCTGGATCTGTCAACGCTGCTCACGCTGGAGGCGTTGCCCTCCGCGCCGGACATGACGCTGGCGCGGGCCTGCGCACAGGCAGCGGCCTCCCGCGCCGTGAGCCTGCAGGCGCTGAAGCGTCCATGGGTACGGGACGCCGACGTGCTGGAGCATTGGCTGGAAGACATCCGCGGCGGCCTGAAACGCTACAGCGCCTCGACCGTGCATCGCTGGCTGGACGCGCTGCGCAGCTGGGCGGGCGATCCTGCACAGGAGTCCCCGCCCGACATGAAGAAAGGCTGGGAGCGTCTGGTGCCGGAAGGCATTGCGGCCTGGTGGTCGGGCATGGGGCCGGCGCCCTCCCACCCGCTCAGTGCGGCGCTGGCGCAGCTGCAGCGCGATCTGGCGGACTTGTCGCTGCGGGGGCCGTTGTTGCAGCACGCCGTTGGCTGGATGGCCGCGCGCTTGCAGCAGGCGCTGTCGGCGCGTGCGCAAACGGGCTTCGACGGTTTGCTTGCCGGCCTGGCACGGGCACTCGAAGGGGAGCGCGGGCCGATCCTCGTGCGGACCTTGCGCCGTCAGTTTCCGGTGGCGCTGATCGACGAGTTCCAGGATACGGATCCTCTTCAGTACCGGATCTTCGATCGGGTCTATGACGTGGCCCGCAACGACCCGGAGACGGCGCTGGTCCTCATCGGAGATCCCAAGCAGTCGATCTACGGCTTCCGCGGCGCCGACGTGCACACTTATCTGCGGGCCGCGCGCGATTGCGGGGACCGCGTTCATACCCTGGACCGGAATTTCCGGGCTTCGCACGCGATGGTGGATGCCGTCAACCGATGCTTCGGTCGGCGCGGCGATTCAGCGTTTCCGACCGGTATCCCCGGGGAGACCATCGCGTTCGAGCCGGTCAAATCCCGAGGGCGCCGCGATACCTGGCGGGTGGAAGGCTCGGCTGGCAGCGCCCTGAACGGATTCTGGCTGGCGCCGGAGAGGGCAGGCGAAACCCTGGGCGTGGGGCGTTACCGGGACCAGGCGGCCGCGCTTTGCGCGGCCAGGATCGCCTCGCTCCTGGCCATGGGCCGCTCTGGCGGGGCCGGGTTTGACGATGAGGAGCAGGGTTTTCGCGCCGTACGGCCGGCCGACGTGGCCGTTCTGGTCAACAATCACGCCGAGGCCCGCCAGGTCCGCGCGGCCTTGGGCCGTGTGGGCCTGCGCAGTGTCTATCTGTCGGAGCGCGATTCGGTTTATGACTCCCCCCTGGCCCGGGAGCTTGCGGTCTGCCTGCGGGCGTGCGCGCAGCCCGAAGACGAGCGGGCTGTGCGGGCCGCGCTGGCGACGCCGCTGCTCGGGCTTTCCGTGAACCGGCTGGATGCGTTGGTCGAGGACGAGAGCGCCTGGGACGCGCAGGTCGGGCGATTCCAGGCCTATCACCGGTGTTGGTGGCAGCGCGGCCTGCTTCCCATGCTGCGCATGCTGATGCACGATTTCGAGGTTCCGGCCCGGCTGTTGGCCGACGGCGCGGAGGGCGAACGCCAGTTGACGGATTGCCTGCATCTGGCCGAGCTGCTGCAGCAGGCGGCGGATCACCTGGACGGCCAGCACGCGGTGTTGCGATTCCTGGAGCAGCAGCGTCAGTCCCCCACTGATGAGGATGCGCGCCGGGTGAGGCTGGAAAGCGACGAGGATCTGGTCCGGGTGGTGACGGTGCACAAGTCCAAGGGCCTGGAATATCCGCTGGTCTTTCTGCCGTTTGTCTGCGCCGCTCCATCCGCGCGCCACGACCGCGGACCGGCCCGTCTCATCCAGGACGGCCGTTCAGTCTGGGTCATGGCGCCCGATGATGCTCAGGCGCGGCAGCTCGCGCTGGAGCGCCTGGGCGAAGAGGTCCGCAAGCTGTACGTGGCGCTGACGCGCGCCTGCCATGCCGCCTGGGTCGTGCTCGGCCCGTTGAAGGCCGTCAACGACAGCGGCATCGGCCACGTGCTGGGTGAAGACCTTCACGCTGCCTGGGATGGCCTGGTCGGCGACGGATCGGGGGCCGTGGTGTGGGAGCGGGACGATGCGTGGGAAGAATCCCTGCGCGTCGAGGAGGATGCCCCCCGGGCGCTCGGTCCCGCGCGCCGCTTGGCGGGGCCCGCCGTGGCGCAGTCCTGGTGGATTGCGAGCTATTCCGCGCTGCATCGGCCGGATGCCGCGCGCGACGCCGCAACGGCCCTGGTGGTGCCGGCCGCCCCGCAGTCGGCTGCGGAGGACGTGCTGCGCGAGAACCGGTGGGCTCCGGCGGCGCTGGCCGAGGGCCGGGGCGCGCAGCCCGATGGTGGTCGCGCGGGCCCGTTGCGGGATTTCCCGCGCGGCAGCGAGGCGGGCACCTTCCTGCACGGGCTGCTGGAATGGGCCGGACGCCGCCAGTTCCGGCATCTGGAGGACGCGCGCGATCTGATCGCCCGCCGTTGCAAGGTACGCGGCTGGGAGGCGCATATCGACGGGCTGCACCAGTGGCTGGTGGACTTCGCGGCCACCGATTGGCGACTGCCTCCCCCTGACGGTTCCGTGTTGCGCCTGGACAGCGTTCAGACCTGTGTGCCCGAGATGGAGTTCTGGTTGCCGGTGGCCGATCTCGACACGGCCCGGCTCGATGGGCGGATCGGCCGGCAGCTCTTTCCGGGCGTTGATCGACCCGGGCTCGCTCCCACTCATCTGAACGGCATGTTCAAGGGATTCATCGATCTGGTGCTCCAGGCGGACGGCCGCTACTACCTGATCGACTACAAGTCCAATGATCTGGGGCCTCAGGCATCGGACTATGCGCCTCCGGCGTTGGTTCGCGCCATGTGCACCGCGCGTTACGACGTGCAGATGGCCATGTATGTGTTGGCCTTGCATCGGCAACTGAAGGCCCGTCTGCCCGACTATCGCTATGACCGCCATATGGGCGGCGCTCTCTACCTGTTCCTGCGCGGACAGGATTTCCCGGGCCAGGGGCTGCTGGCCGGGCGTCCGCCCGAGTCACTCGTGGAAGCGCTCGATGCGCTGTTCCGCGGGCAGTCGGGCGGCGAAAGTCATGAGGAGAACCGCCGTGGGTGAATCGCCCGTCCGGGCCGTGTCGGCCGAATCCGGCGCGGCGCCGTTTCCCGGATGGCTGGCCTATCCGGCGGTCCAGGGCTTGCGGGACCTGGATGTGGCATTGGGCCGATTCCTGGTGCGGCAGGCGCCGCAGGCGCCGGAGACGGCCGTGCGGCTGGCCGTCCTGTGCAGTGCCCGCCTGGCGCAGGGTCACCCTTGCCTGGATATGGCGCAGCTGTGCCGCCATTGGCATACGGAGCTTCCCGAAGACTGGCGAGTCGAGGCAGGCGGCCACCGCCCGGCCTGGCTGCCGCCGGATCCGGATGCCTGCCGGTCGGCGCTGATGGCGGCGGCGTTCGTGGGTGACGGCGCCGGAGAGGAGCCGCTGGTGCTGCATGCGCATCGGCTGTATCTGGCCCGCTATTGGCGCGCCGCGGCACGCATCCGCGCGGGTATCGCCGCGCGGTTGTCCTCCCCTGCCGCGGAGTCCGAGAACGCCGCGTCGGCTCGGTCCTGGCTGGATCGCGTGTTTACGCCCGGCGACGGCGCGCTGGACTGGCAGAAGATTGCCTGTGCCAATGCCTTGCTGCACGATTTTTGCATCATCACGGGCGGCCCCGGGACCGGCAAGACCACCACGGTGGTTCGATTGCTGGCCGTGTTGCAGGGGCTGGCACAGGAGCGGGGCCTGACGCGCGGCTTGCGCATCTGCCTGGCGGCCCCCACTGGCAAGGCCGCCGCGCGGCTGAGCGAATCCATTGCCGGTAGGCTGGACGAGCTGCGGCACCGCGCCGATACCGCCTTGCAGGCGGCCATGGAACGGATTCCGGCCGAGGTCGTCACGTTGCACCGGCTGTTGGGCAGCCGTCCGGATACACGCCGCCTGGTGTATCACGCCGGCCATCCGCTGGATCTGGATGTGCTGGTTGTCGATGAGGCCTCGATGATGGATATCGAGATGATGGACGCCACGCTGGCCGCGCTGCCGGAATCGGCGCGGCTGGTGTTGTTGGGAGACCGTGACCAACTGGCCTCCGTCGAGGCGGGGGCCGTGCTGGGCGAGCTGTGCGCACGGGCGCCACAGGGACACTATCGGCCGGATCATTGCGAGCGCCTGCGCGCCTTTTGTGGCCAGGCGCCTGGTGCGCGGTGGCAGGACGAGGAGGGTACGCCGCTGGATCAGGGGGTGGTGATGCTGCGCCATAGCCATCGGTTCGATGAAAACAGCGGTATCGGGCGCTTTGCGGCCGCCGTGAATACCCAGGATACCGCCGCTGTTGCCGCGCTGTACGATCAGCCGCTGCCGGGATTGAGGTTCCTGCCGCTTCAGGGGACGAGCGGGAGCGGGGCACCCGCACATTGGCTGGAAGACGCAGGCGTCCTGGGTCCGTCCGGCTATCCGGCGCTCTTTAGGACAGTGCAGGATGCCATGCCGTCCGTGGATGCCGTCCGGCCGGCTTGGGATCGCTGGGCGCGCTCCGTTCTGGAGTGCCAGGCCCGCTTCCAGGTGCTGTGCGCCTTGCGCACCGGGCCGTGGGGAGTGGAGGGCCTGAACCGGCTCATCGAGTCGCGATTGCGGGCTCTGGGCCGCATCGCGCCGGATGCCGGTCCGTGGTATTTGGGACGTCCGATTCTGGTGACGCGCAACCAGCCGGGCCTGGGGCTGGCCAACGGCGACATCGGCGTGGTGCTGAATCTGCCCGATCCGCGGCACGCTGGTCAGCGTGTGCTGCGGGCGGCGTTTGCCGGGAGCGGCGAAGGGCGGGTGCGCTGGGTTTCTCCGGCGCGGCTGTCCGATATTGAAACCGTGTATGCCTTGACCGTGCACAAGTCCCAGGGATCCGAGTTCGATCACGTGGTCCTGGTGCTTCCGGAGCGGCCCGGGCCGCTCCTCACGCGCGAGTTGTTGTATACCGGAGCGACGCGGGCGCGCGAATCCCTGGTGCTGGTATTGCCGGGGTCGCCGGCCCTGCTGGACGAGGCTGTGCGCCATGCCACGCATCGCGCCGGCGGTATTTGGGATCCCGACGCCTGACGGGCGGACAAGCATGGAAGAAAGTGTCATGAATGAATGGGCCCGGCACGCAGCGGCGCACGCACTCCTGACGCCGGCGCAGATGGCGGTGGCGGATAGCCGCACCATCGCCGCCGGCGTTCCGGGGGCCAGCTTGATGGCGGCAGCGGGCGCAGCGGTGGTGCGCGCCATCCAGGCACGCTGGTCGCCAGCGCCTACCGTGGTGTTGTGCGGTCCGGGGAACAATGGCGGCGACGGCTGGGTCGTGGCCCGACTGCTGCAGGAGGCCGGCTGGCCGGTGCGGGTGGCCTTGTGGGGCGAGCGCGATCGCCTGCGCGGAGATGCCGCCTGGGCGGCCAGCACTTGGCAGGGACCGGTGGAAGCCGCTCGAGCCGGGGCGCTGGAAGGGGCTGGATTGATCGTTGACGGCCTGCTGGGGGCGGGTCTCAGCCGGCCGCTGGGCCGAGATCTTTGCGCGTTGGTCGACGCGGTGAATGCCGCCGCGGCGCCGGTGTGCGCCATCGACGTCCCCAGCGGGCTGGACGGCGGGAGCGGTCGGATCATGGGCACTGCCGTTCAGGCGGACCTGACGGTGACGTTTTTCCGGCGCAAGCCGGGGCATCTGCTGCTGCCGGGGCGCCTGTTGTGCGGTCAAGTGGTCTGCGCCGACATCGGCATTCAGCCTTCGGTGCTGGAGACCATCTCACCGCAGGTCTGGGCGAACGATCCGGACCTTTGGATCGGGCTGTTCCCATGGCCCGATGCGGCGGGCCACAAATACCGCCGAGGCCATGCGCTGGTGGTAGGTGGCGGCACTCTGCTGGGAGCCAGCCGCCTTGCCTGCCTGGCAGCGGCGCGCCTGGGCGCCGGTCTCGTCACGTTGGCGGTACCGGCGCAGGCCTGGGCGATTCAGGCCGGCGCGCTGACCTCGATCATGGTGGAGGCCCTGCCGGCGAGCGATGATGTTTCAGCGGCGCTGGCCGACGCCAGACGCAATGCCCTGCTGATTGGCCCGGGTCTGGGCCGGGCGCCAAAGGCGTGCTCGCAAGTGCTCGCCTTGCTGGCTACGGGGCGGCCTTGTGTGCTGGACGCCGATGCGTTGACGGTATTCGCGGATCAGCCCGAGGCGCTGATCCGCGCCTTGCATGGGCGCTGCGTGCTGACTCCGCATGAAGGCGAATTTGCCCGCGTGTTTGCGCATGAAGGCGATAAACTGCAGCGTGCGGCGGAAGCGGCTCGCGCCAGCGGCGCGGTGGTGGTCCTCAAGGGCGCCGATACGGTGGTGGCCGCGCCCGATGGCCGGTGCGTGATCAACGACAACGCGCCCCCTACGCTCGCCACCGCAGGGACGGGCGACGTGCTGGCGGGCATGGTGACGGGGCTGGTGGCCGCGGGCATGCCGCCGTTCGAGGCGGCCTGTGCGGCGGTCTGGCTGCATGGCCTGGCGGCCGATCAACTGGGTCCCGGGCTGCTGGCCGAAGATTTGCCGTCTGCGCTGCCGGGCGCCTTGCAGGCGCTGGCGCGATTGAGCTGAACACGAGGGAAAGGCACTATGGCCGATGTCATTGCGCTGGTATTTGATTTTGACGACACGCTGGCGCCCGACAGTACATCCGGGTTCCTGCAGGAAATGGGCGTGGACGCATCCGTGTTCTGGCGGGACCGGGTCGGGCCGCTGCTGGATCAAGAGGACTGGGATCCTGTCCCGGCCTACCTTTATCGCATGCTGCAGCTGTCGCAGTCCGGCACCCATGGGCCCATCACGCGCGCGCGCCTGCAGGCGTGGGGCCGCCGGTTGCCGCTGCATGATGGTGTGGACTCGCTCTTCGACCGGCTGCGCTCGCGGCTGCGCCAAGCCCATCCGACGGTACAGCTGGAGTTCTACCTGATTTCCAGCGGCCTGGGCGATGTGTTGCGCAGCACGCCCATTGCGGCACAGTTCACCGATATCTGGGCGTCGGAATTTCATTACGGCGCGGACGGTGCGATCGACTTTCCGCGCCGGGTCGTCAGTTTCACGGACAAGACGCGCTACCTGTTCCATATCCAGAAAGGCATCATCGGGCCAGAGTCGCGCAACAAGCCCTTCGAGGTGAACCGCAAGGTCGATGCGGACAAGCTGCGGGTACCGTTCGAACAGATGATTTTCGTGGGCGACGGTTACACCGACATTCCATGTTTTTCGCTGATTCGCCGGTCGGGCGGCGTGGCGTTCGGCGTATGGGACCCGCGCCACCGCGAAAAGCGCAGCCGGGCGTGGGGATTCATCCAGGAGGGGCGAGTCTCCAATCTGAATCAGGCGCGCTTCGATGAAAACGCCGAACTCTACCAGTGGCTGGAAGAGGCCGTGGAGAGCCTGGCCACCAAGATCGTGCTCAATGCCAGGATTTATCGTGGCTGAAGGGCATGTCAGCATGGCGCGGAACTCGGCGGGGCTCCAGCCGGTGGCTGCGGCCACGGCGGTGCCCCGGCCCAGCCCGGAGGCCGCTTCCGCCGTCCTGAACGATGAAGGCGCGATGGCCTTGGCGTTGGAGCAGGCGCGGCAGGCGGCCGCGCTGGGCGAGGTGCCGGTGGGGGCCGTGGTGCTGGATGCTGAGGGGCGGTTATTGGCCATGGGCCATAATCGCACCATTGTCGACCACGACCCCACCGCGCACGCCGAGATTGTCGCCCTCCGGGCGGCGGCGCTGGGCCGGTCCAATCATAGACTGACCGGGGCCCGGCTCTACGTGACGCTGGAACCCTGTGCCATGTGCCTGGGGGCCATGTTCCATGCGCGCGTGGCGGAGATCGTCTACGGTGCCGCGGATCCCAAGACCGGCGCCTGCGGCGGTGTGGTCGACCTTTCGCGGCAGGCGCAGCTCAATCACCATGCGCGGGTTCGGGCAGGGGTTCTCGCCCCCGCCTGCGGCGAGCTGTTGCGCGGATTCTTTCGGGCGCGCCGCGGCGCGCAACCCTCAAACCACTCATCGCGGAATGCAACCGACATGCCAGCCCAGAAGAGCCACCCCCAGAGACCGACATCCGTCCGTGGCCGAGGTCACGGCCATGATGCAGATCAAGGCCATGATGCAGATCACGGCCATGGCGGTGAATCCGCCATGGCTCATGATCGCGCCCACGCCCATGACTCCGATCACGACGGTGCGTCCCATGTTCACGGCCGACCCTCGGGGATCTACCTGATTTCGCCGTCGGGGGCGGTTCCCGACCCGGACGTGCTGGCGCTGGCCGCCAAGCGCCTGCGGGCACTGGGTTTCCATGTGGGCGTGGATCGTGCCGCGAAGGCGGTACACGAACGTTTCGCGGGCACCGACAAGCAGCGGCTGGCGAGCATCGTCCGAGCCCTCAAGCAGCCGCATCCTGTGGTGATGGCCACGCGCGGCGGCTATGGCCTGAGCCGCCTGCTGCCCTTCATCGACTGGCGGGCGGTGGCGGATAGCGGCAAGACCTTCATCGGACAAAGCGACTTCACGGTCTTCAGCCTGGCGCTGCTGGCGCGCACAGGGGCGGGCAGTCTGCTCGGCCCCATGGCCCTGTTCGATTTTGGCGGCAAGAAGGTCGATGACCTGACCCAGGACCTGTTTCTCGAAACCCTGTCCGGCGAGCTGGAAATCCTGAGCTTCGAATCTCCGGACGCCGATCCCGTCGACGCCCGCGGCGTCCTGTGGGGCGGCAACCTGGCCATGGTGGCCTCGCTGGTGGGTACCCCCTATCTGCCCGACATACGGGGCGGCATCCTGTTTCTCGAAGACGTGGCCGAACATCCGTTTCGCATCGAGCGCATGCTGACGCAGCTCTGGCACGCCGGGGTGCTGGAGCGGCAGCATGCCATCGTGCTGGGCCAGTTCTCCGATTACCGGCTGGCGCCCCACGACAACGGCTATGACCTGCCGTCCGTCATCGCGTGGCTGCGCAAGACAGTCCGCGTTCCCGTGGTCGCCGGACTGCCGTTCGGCCACGTGCGGGTCAAGGCGACCCTGCCGGTGGGGCGGCGCGTCGGGATCGCCACCGAGGACGGCATGGCGCATCTGGTGCTGCAGGAGCATGCCCACGCGGCATGAGGGCCCGCACAGCGACAGCGGCGCCACCGGTAGCGGCTGCCCGGCCCTGCTGCCGGGAGCTGCTGGTCGATGCTACGCGGCACCGCTGCCAGCCGCTGCCGTTAGGCGCTCTCGCCGCTACCCAATTGCCGCGACAATCGTTCGCAGATGTCGGCCTGTGCGGTCTTGACCTGCTCGATCGTGGGGCGCGGCGCGCCGTCGATGCGGGCGATGTGCGGGATGTTGATGGCGGCCACGACCTGCCGGCCGGGCCCGTAGACTGGAAATGCGATATTGGTCACCCCGCTGATCTGGATGCTGCGCATCAACGAATACCCATGTGAGCGCACGTCGGCGAGCATCGACAGAAGCTGACCCGGATCCATGCGCTGTTCTCCATCCACGACGACGTGGCTGTTGAGCATGCGGGCCCGTTCGATTTCATCCCGATAGGCCAGCAGGATGTGACCGGAGGACGTGTCGGTCAGGCCCATCAACGATCCGGCCTTCAGACCGAAGGACCAGCGTTCCGGGCTGTCCACCTGGGCCAGCACGACGACGCGGCCCTGTTCGTAGACGGCGAGGTGGCAGGATTGCTGCGCGCGTTGCGCCAGTTCGTGCAGAAAAGGCAGTGCCACCTGTGAAAGCCGCTTGATGGGCGGGTGCCGGTGCGCGAGCTGGAACAGCTGCAGCGTGAGCGTATAGCGGTCGTTGTCGTCTGCCTGGATGTAGCCCCGCCGTTCCAGGGTCACGACCATCCGAAAAATCTGGCTCACGCCCCGGCCCAGCTCCTGGGCGAGCTGATTCAACGTATAGCCGTCCGTGGTGGTACTGAGGATCTCGAGGATGTCCAGACCCTTTTCCAGGGCGGGCGCGGTATATCGCGCCTTTTTTTCCTCGGGCGGGGCGAGTGGGGCGGGCGATTCCGGGTTCATGCTGTGGCAGGCCTCCTGGCGGGGACTGTTTCCAGATTATTTTTTAGATATGAATAATTCATTTCATATGTGAGACGTTTTACACGATTTTACGGTGTTCTCCGGTGATATTCAGGGTAAACACCTAGGCATGAAAAGGTCCATCGCATTGTGAAGAACAGTCGTGGTGGCTATGATGGCATTTCTTATATAAAAATTGATTTTATACCTAGAATGCAGCGATCCGGTGCGCGGCGATGCGCCTGGCGCCGCGCGGGTAAGCTCCATCACTTCAAGGAAAACATCATGGCAGGACGTCTGCAAGGCAAAACGGCGCTGGTGACGGCAGCGGCAAACGGGATAGGGCGGGCGACCGCGTTGCGGTTTGCCCAGGAAGGCGCGCGCGTGTTCGCCACCGACATCAATCAGGCGGCCCTCCAGGGCCTGCAGGGTTGCGAAACCCGCCGGCTCGATGTGACCGACGTGGCGGCAATCCATGCAACCGTGCAGGAAATCGGCGCGATCGACGTCCTGTTCAATTGCGCGGGCTTCGTGGACGGCGGCACCATCCTGGAATGCAGCCGCAAGTCCTGGGATTTTTCCTTCGCGCTGAACGTCACGGCCATGTACGAAATCATCAAGGCCGTATTGCCCGGCATGCTGGAGCGCGGGCATGGCTCGATCGTCAATATGTCGTCGGTCGCTTCCAGCGTGAAAGGCGTGCCGAATCGCTTCGTCTATGGCACGACCAAGGCTGCCGTCATAGGGTTGACCAAGTCGATCGCCGCTGATTTCGTGGGGCGCGGCATTCGCTGCAATGCCATTTGCCCGGGCACGGTGGAATCGCCGTCCCTCAAAGAACGTATCGCCACCCAGGCTCAGGCCCAACACCAGAGCGTGGACGCCGTGCATGCGGCATTCGTGGCACGCCAGCCCATCGGCCGCCTCGGAACTCCCGAAGAAATCGCCAATCTGGCCCTGTATCTGGCTGGCGATGAATCCGGCTACACCACCGGGACCGCCCAGATCATCGATGGCGGCTGGTCCAACTGATTCTGCCTGTCCAAAGGAAAATCCATGAAACTGCTTCGTTTTGGGCCGCAAGGCCAGGAAAAGCCCGGTGCGCTGGATGCGCAGGGCAATGTGCGCGACCTGAGCGCCATCGTGGGCGATCTGTCGGCCGACAAACTGTCGCCAGCGGGCCTGGCCGCACTGCGCGCCATCGATCTGCGGCAATTGCCGCTGGTGGCGAACCCGGGCCGGATGGGCGTGCCCCTGTCCAATCCCGGCAAGTTCATCTGCATCGGCCTGAACTATACCGATCACGCGAAGGAAACTGGCGCCGAGATCCCCAAGGAGCCGATCCTGTTCAACAAGTGGTCGCGCCCCACGGGAGCGAATGATCCCATCGTCATGCCGCGCGACTCCGTCAAGACCGACTGGGAGGTCGAGCTCGGCGTGGTCATCGGCAGCCGCGCCCGGTATGTCTCCAAACAAGATGCGCTGTCCCACGTGGCCGGGTATTGCGTCATCAATGACGTCTCCGAGCGGCAGTACCAGCTCGAAATGGGCGGGACCTGGGACAAAGGCAAGGGCTGCGACACCTTTGGTCCGGTGGGCCCCTGGCTCGTCACCGCCGATGAAATCGCGGACCCGCAGAATCTGGACATGTGGCTCGAAGTCAGCGGCAAGCGCTATCAGAGCGGCAATACGCGGACCATGATTTTCGGCGTGGCCACGCTGGTCGAGTACCTGAGCCGCTTCACCACCCTGGAGCCGGGCGACATCATCTCCACCGGTACGCCCCCGGGAGTGGGCCTGGGCCAGAAGCCGCCGGTCTATTTGAAGGCTGGCGATACGGTCCGGCTCGGCATTCAGGGCCTGGGGGAGCAGAACCAGCGCGTCTGCGCCTGGGACGCGGCGTTGCTGGCCTAGTGTCCCGTTCGGTTAATCCTGATGTTTGACACAAACTAACCGAACGGGACACTAGCCTTCGACATTGGGCCGGTTTGCCCGGCTCTTTCACTGGCGCGGTTTGGGCGTGTTTGTCCGAACCCGCGCCGGACTTCACTCCGAACGCACGACATGGTCTACCACTTTCAATTCGGCGTTGTGCTGCAGTCCTGGCCGCTGCTGCTCGATGGCGTGCTCAAGACGATCGAACTTTCCATGGGCGCCATGGTGATCGGCCTGTTGATTGCCGTGTTCTGTTCGTGGGGCAAGAGCAACGGGCCGCGCGCGCTGCACTGGGCGATCGATGCGTATATAGAGGCCATCCGCAACACGCCGTTCCTGATTCAACTGTTTTTCTTTTACTTTGCGTTGCCCAGCCTGGGGCTGCAGATGTCGGCGACGACGGCCGCCCTGGTGACCATGTTCGTCAACCTGGGGGCGTTTGCCACCGAGATCCTGCGAGCAGGGGTCGAGGCCGTGCCCAAAGGGCAGGTCGAGGCCGGGCTGGCGCTGAACCTGAAGCGTTATCAGGTCTTTCTGTACATCGTGCTGCGGCCGGCGCTGAAGACCATTTTTCCGGCGCTGTCCAGCCAGTTCATCCTGCTGATGCTGACGTCCAGCATCGTGTCGACCATCTCGGCCGACGACCTGGCGTCCGTGGCGGCCAACATCCAGTCCGAAACCTTCCGCAGCTTCGAAATCTACATCGTGGTGACCGCCATCTACTTCCTGCTGTCGTTGTCCTTCATGGGCCTGTTCAAACTGGCCTGGAAGCGGTTCCTCTACTTCCCGGAGGGCCGCTGAGATGCGCAGTTTCTCGATAGTGGACGTCTGGTCCATCGTGCTGGCGGTCCGTTGGACGGTCGCCCTGGCCATCATGGCCCTGGTGGGCGGCTCGATCGGCGGGCTCATCATCGCCCTGGCCCGCTCCGCGCAGTCCCGCTGGCTGCACGGTCCGGCGCGAGGCTTCATCATCGTCTTCCAGGGCACGCCGCTGCTGATGCAGTTGTTCCTGATCTTCTTCGGGTTCCCGGTGCTGGGCCTGGAGGTCAATCCCTGGCTGGCGGCGGGTGTGGCCTTGATCCTCAATACCAGCGCGTTTCTGGGCGACATCTGGCGCGGGTGCATCCAGGCGGTTCCAGGGGGACAGACAGAGGCGTCGCATGCCCTGAACCTGAGCAACTACGACCGAATGCGCTACGTGGTTCTGCCGCAGGCCCTGAAGATCGCCGTGCCGCCCACGGTGGGATTCATGGTCCAGATCATCAAGGGCACGTCGCTGACGGCGATCATCGGCTTCACGGAGCTCACACGCACGGGGCAGATCATCAACAATGCGACGTTCGCGCCCCTGCCCATCTTCGCGCTGGTGGCGTTCCTGTATTTCTGTTTGTGCTGGCCGTTGTCCAAATGGTCGCGGCGTCTGGAGCGGCGGCTGTCGGCATCGCTGCGCTGAAGCTCCGTTCCCCTTCGTTTCCCGTTGAGCATGATTATTCAAGGAGATCGTTCATGCGTGGTTTTTCGTTGAGCCGGGCGCTCAGTCGTTTTCTGGTCCCGGTCGTAGGGTCGCTGCTGGTCGTTTCAGCCAGCGCGTCGTTTGCCGCCGACAACAGCTATTGGCAGACCGTCAAGGATCGCGGCACGATCAAGGTAGGGGTCCTGGTGGACTGGCCGCCGTATGCGGGCTCCAATGCCCAAAATCAGCCGGCCGGCTATGACGCGGACGTGGCCGAGCTCCTGGCCAAGGATCTGGGGCTCAAGTTGCAGTATGTCATCATGACGGGCCCCAACCGGATCCCGTTCCTGCTGACTGACAAGGCCGACGTGCTGGTCGCTTCCCTGGCCATCACGCCGGAGCGCGAAAAGCAGGTGCAATTCTCGATTCCTTATTCCGCCGCCAGCATGGTCCTGCTCGGACCGGCTGACCTGAAGCTTTCGGGACCGGCCGACTTCCCCAAGTTCAAGATCGGTGTGCCGCGCGCCAGCACCACCGACATCGGGGTGTCCAAAGTGGCCCCCGAGGGCACGAAGCTGCGCCGCTTCGACGATGACGCTTCGGCGCTCCAGGCCATGCTGGTCGGGCAGGTCGATGCCGTGGGCACCTCCTCCGTGATCGCCGCCGACGTGCAGAAACGCTTCCCGGGCAAATACAAGGTCCTCTACGTCATCAATGAGCAAGTGATGGCGATTACCATGAGGAAGGATCGCCCCGAGCTGCTGAAGGTCATGAACCAGTTCGTCAAGACCAACGTTGAAAACGGGGAATTCGACAAGCTGTTCCAGAAAAGCCTCGGAACGCCGTTGCCACAGGCGGTCGTGAAGGCCGCCCAGTAAGGACGTCAATCCGGCGTGTGCGCCATGGGGTGCGCACGCCTCCAGGCAGTGAGTCAGAAGATGGATGACAAAACGATAATCGCCTTTTCCGGCGTCGAAAAATGGTATGACCAGTTCAAGGTGCTCAAGGGCATCGACCTGAGCGTGAATACGGGCGAGCGGATCGTCATCTGCGGGCCGTCGGGTTCGGGGAAGTCCACTCTGATCCGCTGCATCAACGGACTCGAGAGCATCCAGAACGGCCATATCGTGGTGGCGGGCATCGACATCACGGCCAACAAGCAGAATGCCGCCCGGATCCGCGAGCACGTGGGCATGGTGTTCCAGCAGTTCAATCTGTTCCCGCATCTTACGGTCCTGGAGAACTGCACGCTGTCGCCGATGCGCACCCAGAAGATGAAGCGAGCCGAGGCCGAAGAGATTGCCATGCACTTTCTGACGCGTGTGCGGATTCCCGACCAGGCCCGCAAATTTCCCAGTCAGCTTTCGGGTGGCCAGCAGCAGCGCGTGGCGATTGCCCGGGCCCTGTGCATGAAGCCCGAGATCATGCTGTTCGACGAGCCCACGTCGGCGCTGGACCCCGAGATGGTGAAGGAAGTGCTGGACACCATGATCTCGCTGGCCCATGACGGCATCACGATGCTGTGCGTGACCCACGAGATGGGCTTTGCGCGCAGCGTGGCGGACCGTGTGATTTTCATGGCAGACGGCGAGATCGTCGAGCAGGCGCCGCCCGATGTCTTCTTTGATTCGCCCCAGCACCCCAAGGCTCGCAGTTTCCTGGGCCAGATCCTGAACCACTGAAGCCGGGTCCCGCGAGAATCCTACGTCCGCCGCGTGGTGGATGCCCGAAGGGCGCCTCGCACGCGACTGGCGCGGTGCCACGCTGGGTCGGGCTGGTCCCGGTACTTGCGCCATATCAAATTACGGCCTGAATTCTACGATTCGCCGTGAATTCCGAGTGGATTTCGGGCATGCTATGAGAAACCTCGGGGGTTTTCTCATGAGCTTCAAAACCATTCTCGTCAATGTCGATGTCGATGGGCCCGTCGAGCCCTCGATTCTGGCTGCCTGCGACCTGGCCCGGCGTTTTCGGGCGAAGGTGATCGGGCTTTGCGCGGCAGACGCGCCCATGCCAGTCACGTATCCCGAAACCGATCCCGCTGTGGTCGGCGTATGGGATCAGATGCGGGATCAACTCAAAGCCAGATTCCGCGAGCTTCACGCCGTGTTCGACCGGCTCACTGCCGATCGCGTCGAGTCGGGATGGCGTGAAGCGCTGGGACCCCCGACCAATGTCCTTATCGACACAGCGCGAGTGGCCGATCTCATCGTCATGGCGGCACCCAACGGGGCGGCCAGCGGCAGCACTTACCGCGCCGCCAATCCGGGGTCCGTCCTGCTGCAGGCGGGGCGCCCGGTTCTGGTGCTTGCCTACGGGACGGACCACGTTCCGATCGGCAGGGCAATCGTCGCCTGGAAGGACACGCGCGAAGCCCGCCGAGCGGTGGCGGATGCGATTCCGCTGCTGTCGTGCGCCCGCGAAGTCACCGTCCTCGCGATCGCCGACGAAGTCGATTCGTGGGTGAAAAATGGCGCGAATGATGTAGTGGCCCTGCTATCCGGTCACGGGATTCAGGCGCACTCCGAGTTGATCGAAAGCTCCGACGAGGACGAAAAACTGACGGAGCACATCGCGGCCGCCGGCGCCGATTTCGTCGTCTCTGGCGCTTATGGCCATGGACGTTTGCGGGAGTTCGTTTTTGGCGGGGTGACGCGATCACTGCTCGACAGAACCGGCATCGACCGGTTCATGTCCAACTGATCCGTAACGTGCGCCGGGCCGGCGCGCAATAGCGGGGACGGGCGCCGGCTTATGGCAAACGCATCAGGACGGGTACCCCCGCCTTGCGCAGGCAACCGGCGGTGATGCTGCCCAGGAACGTGGCTTCGAGCGCGTCCTGCCGCCGTGTCGTCATGGCGAGGATGACATCTCGACGGTTGCCGACGTGGCCGATGATTGCTTCGGTGGGGTCGCCATGCAATACATCCCAATTGATCTCCACGCCGTACTGCTTGCCGAGTTCGCTTCCCTTGGCGCGGACATAACCGGATTCCAGGGATACCATTTCGCCCCCCGACGGTTCACCGACATTTGCGCCGCTGACGTCCCCCAGCGCGGTGACGAGCTCCAGGTCGGCGCCGACCCATTGAGCGAACCGGGCAGCGTCGGCGGCTATCGCTTCGGTCAGGGTACTGCCATCGAGCGGCAGGATCACGCGGGTCAACCGCACGGACGAATCGGCCGCCGGGCGCTTTCCTAGCGGGTGATACATGAGTACCGGTTTTTGGGCGCCCCGCATGATGCGCTGCGCCACACTGCCGAGCACGACCTCCGCCAGCCCCGAATGTCCCCGCGATGTCATTGCC
>DATNAI010000090.1:0-5422 GCA_035572875.1 Castellaniella sp.
TGTGGATGGGGGTGGCGCTCAGCCTGGCGGGGGTGATCGTGCTGTACTTCAGCGACGGAGGAGTCCAGGCGCTTTCCATTGTGACGATGGGCATCTGGAACATCCTCTACAGCTTTCCGCTGGTCGCCCTGCCGCTGTTCATTCTGCTCGGCGAGCTTTTCATCTCGTTCGGCCTGAGCGTGAAGGTATATAGCGCACTCACTCCCCTACTCGAACGTTTCTCCGGCAAATTGCTCATTTCGAACGTCGCGCTATGCGCCGTGTTCGGAGCCGCGAGCGGTTCAAGCATGGCAACCGCGGCCGCGATAGGCTCGGTGGCCTATCCCGAGTTGCGCAAAAAAGGGTACGACAAGCAGACGCTGCTGGGCAATCTGGCCGGATCGGGCACTTTGGGCATTCTGGTCCCGCCAAGCATTCCCATCATCATTTATGCAGCATTCACGAATGTGTCCATCGGTGCCAGCTTTGTTGCCGCCATCATCCCGGCCATCGTTGCCACGACCATGTTCATTATGCTCGTGACCATTCAGGTCCGCCTGAAGCCCCACCTCGTGCCGGCCACCACCAGCAACGTGGTGTCCCTCAAGGAGGCGGTCGCCGCGCTGACAGGACTGATTCCCATTGTGATCCTGGTCGCCTCGGTGATGGGAACCATCTATTTCGGAATCGCCACGACCACGGAAGCCGCCGCGCTCGGCGTGCTGGCCGTTGTGCTGATCAGCTTCGCCTATCGGACGTTCAGCCTCAAGGCGGCCGTGAAAGCCATGATGAACACGAGCCTGATCTGCGCGAGCATCGGATTCATCATGGTGGGGGCCATGGTGTTTTCAATGGCACTCGCGACAACCGGCCTGCCGCGCACTATCGTCACTCTGATTCAGGGTTTGGAATTGTCATCCACGGCGCTCATCATCGCCATTTTTGCGCTGTACCTGATACTCGGCTGCTTCTTCGGCGCGACCGAAATGCTGGTGACGACGCTGCCGTTCACATTCCCGCTCATCATTGCAGCGGGATACGACCCGGTGTGGTTTGCCGTAGCCGTGGTCATTCTTTGCGAAATGGGTCAGCTGACCCCACCGGTGGGTGTGAATCTTTTCGTGCTGCAAAGCATCACGAGCGGCGAAGCGACCCTCGGAGAGGTGGCAAAAGGCGCTCTGCCCTACTTCCTGACGCTCGGGGTGCTGCTGATCCTGATCACGATATTTCCCCAAATGGCCACGTTCCTGCCAAGCCTCATGTAGTGCCGTCCAAGGGCGACATCCCCTGTGCAAGAGCCGGGCGCAAACGGCTCTTGCACACCCGGCGAGCCATATAATTCCTTGGCGTTCGTCAGATCATTCACGTATGGAGTGGCCAACATGGCAAGTCGGTCTGGAAAGCCAGCACGGTCAGACTCACCGCTGTTCAACATGTCTTTGCACAAGGGCATTGACGTGCTGATGTCGTTCGGCCCCAAGCGACCCGATATGAACCTGTCCGAGATCGCAGACGCGACCGGCTTGAACAAAAGTTCGGCACAGCGTTTCGCCTATACCCTTGAAGCTCTGGGGTTTCTCAGGAAAGATGCTCGAACCAAGCGGTTTTCATTGACGGTGAAGACCGTCGAACTGGGCTACAGATACCTGCTGGTCAATCGGCTGCTGGAAAGCGCGAACCCGTATTTGCTCGACCTGAACCAGCGCTGTGGAGAAACGGTCAATCTGGCCGAGCCCGAAGGCACCGATATGGTGTATGTGGCCCGATTCGCAACGTCCCAACGCGCGTCCGTCCACATGCCTGTGGGGCGACGCCTGCCCATGTTCTGCACCTCGGCAGGACGGGCCATTCTATCGGCATTGCCGCCCGAACAAGCCTACGAACTCCTCAAATCGTCTCCAAGACCAAAATACACGCCCGACACCATCACGGACATCGACAAACTGATGGGCTTGTTGGAAGAAACACGAGAACAAGGCTACAGCTATTCCGGCGGCGAATACTATCGGGGCGACCTCAACATATCACTGCCCATCCTAAACGCCCGTGGGGTTCCGCTGGCGGCCATCAATATATCGGCGCCGAACGTGCGCTGGACCCCTGACCGGCTGAAACGTGAACTGGTGCCCGAGCTGATCGAGACCGGTCGGCTAATCTCCACGACTCCGCCCAGCCCTCGCGACGTCGAGCCTTTCCGCGAAGGGTATGGAACGTCGACAAAACTGCTGAATATCGATCCACAGATCGACTGAATCTCGAACCATTCCCCGTTCGCCGCCACGAGACTGAGGGCCATCACGCGAGCCCGGGAATCAAAGGGCTTCGCTGAGAATCGAAACCCTTTGATTGAGTGCGTCCGGAGCCCACCCACGCTGGGGAATATGCGGCCGTTCCCGCCCGTCCCAGCGCCAAAAGAATTCTAAAAATTACCACCCCGGACTGCCTCGGAAAGATGGCCCCATCCGAAGGGTGGAACCGTCCGGCTGATGCGATGGGCCTTCCCCAAGGGACAGCCTATCGTGACTCATCCATTGGGTATCTGACAATCGGCGCTTTGTCCGACACCGATTGCGCGCGTTTGGGGGAACACTTGGAAACACCGAAAAGCGGCTGGTGAATATGTTGCTGAGGGGAAGCCAGTGCGCTTTTTTCTCTGGGAGACACCATGAGCAACATTCTCGAATACCTGGTTTTCGCTATTGTCCTGGCTATGTACGGTATGTTGGTGTTCGTCGGCCCCACGCTGCTGGGAGTCTGACATGCAAACTCAAGGATGCGATCCGAGCGGGCAAGCCAAATGCGTGGGCACCGCGATCACCCCACCTCTCCGATATGGAGAGTGACATGCCAGACTGCCAACATTCGATCAGCGGCTGGAAGCCCCCCGCCCGCGATGCGTTTCCGCAATACCCCGACAGGCACTACGTGGAGCCCCGCCCCGCGACCAAGGTCTACGACATCCTGATCACCATCGCGGTGCTTGCCGTGTTCGCGATCATGGGGACGATGGGCACCGTGTTCTTCTTCGGGGGCTGACATGGTGCGAACATTCTCCCGCCCCCCAAAGCAACGCCGCCATGCCCTCCGATGTCGCCTGCACCGCCCCACCGCCGCCTCCTCAACGGGCCAGACACATTACACTACCCTACTGAAAGTACCACCCAACACCACACAGGCATCCGAAGCTGAAGAAGACGAGACCGCATCATGTCGACGGAACACACCACCCTGAAAGGTATTTCATCCATGGCCACACGCCAGTTGCTGGCTCAATTGACCGAGCAATACGAACGCGAGACCGGTCAACGGGTCGTGTTCGAATCCGTCGGTGGCGTGACGGCCGAGAAGCGGATCCTAGCCGGCGAGCCGTTCGACGTCGTCATGCTGGCTGCCGGCGCCATGGAGCGCCTGGCGGCCGCCGACAAGATAGACCGGAGCAGCCTGAGGGGGGTGGTGAATTCATCCATCGCAGTCGCCATGAAGGTCGGTGCCACGGCGCCCGACATTCGCGACGAGCGATCCATCCGGGAAGCCGCCAAGCGCGCACGGGCCATCGGTTACTCGACCGGGCCCAGCGGCAAGTACATCCTGGGCCTACTGGAAAAGTGGGGCGTGTCCGGCGGCGACGGCACAACCGGTCCGCGCCTGGTCGAGGCGCGACCGGGTGTCCCGGTGGGCTCGCTGGTCGCCTCCGGCGAGGTGGACATGGGATTCCAGCAGATCAGCGAGCTGATGAACGTCGAAGGCATCAACCTGCTCGGGCTGTTGCCGGACTCGATCCAGAAGACCACGACCTTCTCGGCCGCCATGGGATCGGCGATGCGCAACCGCGAGGCCACACAGGCGTTTCTGGCGTTCCTTGTGTCGCCTGCCGCCGAGCCTGCCAAGGCGGCCAACGGGATGACAGCGGCCTGAATCAGGGCCTCGTCAACGGGCGTGCCCGCCCGCCGCGGCGCTCCTGCCGTTCGTCATTCCGGCCTGCGCATCACCAGCAATCGGGTGACCATGCGCTGGCAGACGTCTCCGTGCTGATTGCGGGTCAGACATTCCACCGTCACGATGCCCCGGTCCGGTTTCGATCGTGACGCCTTGATCTCCAGGACCTTGCTGGTCACCCGCAGCACATCGCCCGGACGCGTGGGCCTGGGCCACTGGATCTCGCCGCCGGCGCCGATGATGCCGGAGCCCAGCGGCAGACTGCCCACCAGCAGCTTCATCGTAAGGGCAGCCGTATGCCAGCCGCTGGCCGCCAGCCCCTGAAAGAAAGACGCTTTCGCCGCATCATTGTCCAGATGAAAAGGCTGCGGGTCGAACTGCCGCGCGAAATCGTGGATCTGAGCCTCGGTCAGAGAATGTTCCGCGCTGTGGAATTCCGCCCCCACCGCCAGATCATCCAGGAACAATACTTCCGCTTGTGCCATATCACCCCGCCGTCACGCACCGAAACCAATACGATAAATGAGGCCAGTCGCCTCAGGCCAGATCCAGCTCATCCAGGACGGCGTGGAGACGCTGCCGCGCGTCCCCTTCGAGCGACCGGAGCGGCAACGGCAGGCTGGGGGCCGCGACCAGCCCCCTGAGCTCGGCGGCCGCGGCGATCACGCGCACGCTGCCGTATTGCGAGAACAGCGCCCATAGCGGCGCCAGCCGATCAGAAAGCTGTCTCGCCTCCTGCGCATTTCCGGCCCGGGCTGCGCGCGTGATCGCCAAGGCGGCTTGCGGGAACAGACCCGCAATCACCGAATACCAGGCATCGCACCCCGCGAGCAGCCCGTTGGACCCGGACGCGTCCCCGCTCACCCCTATCGTCACATGCGTAGGGATCAAGGCGCGCAACCGCTCGACCCGTGCACGCGCCGCGTCAGGGTCTGCTGGAACCGGCGGGATCTTGATCGAGGCCACATTAGGGAGCTGTGCAATACGGCCATGCAATTCATCGCTGAACTCGAAATGCGTGGTGCGAGGGTTGTCATACACACACAGCGGGATCGACAGCGAGCGGGTGACGGCTTCGAAGAGGCTGAACACTTCATCGTTGGCGAGCGGCTGATAAGACACCGGAGCGAGCAGCACGCCACGGGCGCCGGCCTGCTGCGCGTCCTGTGCCAGATCCAGCACATCACGCGTACGCAGTGCCCCGATACCCACCATCACCGGCACACCCTGCGCGTGACGGACGGCGATCTGGGCAATGCGCGCACGCTGGGTACGCGTGAGATAGGCATAGCTGCCCGTCGATCCCAGGGCGCAGATGGAATCAACCCCCGCAATGGCCAGGCGTTCGATCAGACGGACGAACGCCGCCTCATCGATCGCCGTTTCGTTCAAGGGAGTCAGGGGAAATGCGCTCAATCCGGAAAACATGGTGTCTCCTTCGGTCATCACCGGATAGTGTATCCACAGGCGGCCACCCATGGACGGATGCAAGTCCATTATCATCGGA
>DATNAI010000091.1:0-3169 GCA_035572875.1 Castellaniella sp.
CACGCACGGCTTCGGCGATCGTACCCTCATCCGGGACTTCAGCACGCTGGTCCAGCGCGGCGACCGGATCGGCCTTATCGGCCCCAACGGAGCCGGCAAGACCACGCTGCTGCGCATCCTGCTCGGAGAGCTCAAACCGCTGCGGGGCCAGGCACGCCTGGGCACCAATCTGTCGGTCGGCTATTTCGACCAGATGCGCGACCACCTGGACGAGTCGGCCACCCTCGCCGACACCATCAGCCCGGGCAGCGAATGGGTCGAGATCGGCGGCGAGCGCAAGCACGTCATGAGCTACCTCGAGGACTTCCTGTTCCCGGCGGCCCGGGCCCGCTCTCCGGTGTCCACCCTGTCGGGCGGGGAGCGCGCGCGCCTGGCGCTGGCCCGCATGTTCGCGCAGCCTCACAACGTGCTGGTTCTGGACGAGCCCACCAACGACCTCGACATCGACACGCTGGAACTGCTGGAGAACCTGCTGCAGGACTACCAGGGAACGGTGCTGCTGGTCAGCCACGATCGGGCCTTCCTGGACAATGTCATCACCCAGACCATCGCGGCCGAGGGTGACGGCCTGTGGCGGGAATATGTGGGGGGATTTGAGGACTGGGAGCAGCAGCGGCCGCGCGCAGCGGCGGGCGTGCCAGACGGAGGCGCGGCTCCCGGGACGGGTCCGGCCGCAGCGGCTGCCGAGCCAGGCACGGCGGCCTCACCCGCATCCCCCGCCAAGCCCCGCAAGGGCCGCCTGGCACCTTGGGAGCGCGAAGAGCTGGAGGCATTGCCAGCCCAAATCGCGGCGCTGGAGGCAGAGCAGACCGGTCTGGCGCAGTCCCTGTCCGACCCCGAGCTCTACCGGGAAGGCGCCGCCAAGGCCGAGCAGATCCAGCAGTCGCTGCAATCACTGCAGATTCGGCTGGATGCCCTCTTCGAGCGCTGGGCCGAGCTCGAAGACAAACAGAGCCGGTAACCGATCGACAGGCGCGCCGGCGGACCGTCGGCCCGCTGGCGGCGATCAAGATTCATCGCCGCAACCGCCAGCCTAGCGTCTCGCCCGCTGCCAGCGGGACCACCTCGGTGCCCGCCATCGCCAACGAATGCGGAATGGCGGTCTCGCAGCGTTCGAGCGTGATCGTTCCAGAATTGGGCGCCAGACCGTAAAAGCGTGGCCCATTGAGGCTCGCGAACGCCTCCAGGCGATCGAGGCGGCCCTGCATGTCGAAAGCAGTCGCGTAGAGTGCCATCGCATGAAAGGCCGTATAGCAGCCGGCGCAGCCGCAGTCCTGCTCCTTGGCATCCCGCGGGTGCGGCGCACTGTCCGTTCCCAGGAAGAAACGTGGGTCGCCGCTGGTCGCGGCTTCCAGCAGCGCCTGCCGGTGCCTCTCGCGCTTCAGGATGGGCAGACAGTAATAGTGCGGCCGCAGGCCACCCCGGAAAAGTGCATTGCGGTTATAGAGCAGATGATGCGCCGTCAGCGTCGCGGCCACCGGCCCGGAGGCCTCGCGGACATAAGCGACCCCGTCGGCGGTGGTCAGATGCTCGAAGACCACCTTCAGCGCGGGAAAATCTCGGCGCAGCGGCCGCATCACGCGTTCGATGAAGACGGCCTCGCGATCGAAAACATCCACCTGCGGATCGGTCACCTCGCCATGCATGAGCAGCGGCATCCCGACCTCCTGCATGGCTTCCAGGGTGGGGCGACAGTTGCCCAGCAGATCGGTCACACCGGAATCGGAATTGGTGGTGGCGCCCGCCGGGTAGAGCTTCACACCATGAATGAAACCGCTGTCGTGCGCCCGGCGGATCTCGTCCGGCGGTGTCCTGTCCGTCAGATACAGCGTCATGAGCGGATCAAAGGCTCCCGCCGGGACCCCCGCCTGTTCCAGGGCGTCCAGAATTCGGGTTCGATAAGCCTCCGCGGCCGAAGTCGTGGTGACCGGCGGCTTGAGGTTCGGCATGATGATGGCGCGGCCGAACTGGCGCGCGGAATCCGCGACCACCGACAACAAGGTGTCGCCGTCCCGCAAGTGCAGGTGCCAGTCGTCGGGCCGGATCAGCGTGATTTCAAGCGGTCCGTCGGCGTGTGCTGAAGGCTTCGCCGGTCTCGCGGACCGGGACGTGGACGGCATGAGGGAGGAAGGCGCAGTCATTCGATTGCTCGCAAGAGAAGAGTTCGGAGAGAAGCGGTCCGGACGAAAGTCAGCGGAGCGCTTTGTCTTTAGGGGAAAGGCGCGGTATGCTGCGGGGGCAATTCATTTAACAGGAGCCTGATTACATGGCAACCACGGAAAAGTCTGGTCGCAAGCCCAATGCGGCATTCATGAAGCCCTTGACCCCCAGCGACACGCTGGCTGCAGTGATCGGCAAGGAGCCCGTACCCCGTACGGAAGTCACCAAGCGCATCTGGGACTACATCAAGAAGCACAATCTTCAGGATCCCGCGAACCGCCGCAACATCAACGCCGACGCGAAGCTGCGGCCGCTGTTCGGCAAGGACCAGGTTTCCATGTTCGAGCTGACCAAGCTGGTCAGTCAGCATCTGAAATAAGTGCCTGGCGTCCCGTTTGGCCGGCTTTGATCAAACGGGACGCTGGCCGCAGCGCGGCCGAAGCCCGCTCGCTCTTCGCCGACGTTGCCGGGTCCATCAAAATCCGGGCACCGGCGTTTCGCCAGCGCAATGCGCCAGCCAGCCCTTGATCAGCCGATAGATGATCCAGATCATCGCCACCACGCCCGTCAGGAAGCCCACGAACACCACTGCGGCGATGGCGCTGAGCACCATCCACAGCAGTCCCCACCAGAACGTGCGGATGACCCAGTCGATGTGGCCGGCATAGACCGTCCCCACCATGTCCGCACGCTTCAGATACGCCAGCACCACCGCCGCAATGACGGCCGGGCCGAACAGTCCGAATGACAGGATGCCCAGCGCGAACAGCCCGTAGATCAGATGGATGAGGGGGCGCTGAGCCAGGCCCTTGTCGGCCTCGGGAGTGTCGTCATCCTGGATCATGGGATCTCCATAGTGGTACGCAAAAAAAGACAAAGCCCCTGCAGTATACGCTGCAGGGGCTTTGGGCGATAAGAGCCTGACGATGACCTACTTTCACAGATGTTCATCCACTATCATCGGCGCAAAGGCGTTTCACGGTCCTGTTCGGGAAGGGAAGGAGTGGGT
>DATNAI010000092.1:0-6132 GCA_035572875.1 Castellaniella sp.
TTGCGCCAGTCCGTCACGTAGACGTCGTGATCGGGCAGCAGCGTGCGGACCGTGTCGCGCAGCAGCGTCGCATGGTGGCCCGAGAGCGGTGCCACCACCAGGACCACGGGGTCACGGCGCCGGGTGTCGCGCCGGAAATGAACCAGGCGGCAGAAAGGCTGCGCCAGCGCGGTGTCTTCGAAGACCGCCGTTTCGCGGCCGTCGATGGTTGTGGTCGGCAGGTTCCAGGCAGGTTTCTGGTAATCCTTCCCGAGCCGATTGGCCAGCTCGTAAGCAGCGGCGAACTGGCGCGACAGCGGCGTATAGGCCAGCGGGCTGTAGGGGTTGGAAAACAGTTGGGAACCCGTGCTGGTGAAGGCAGCCAAGGGTGCCAGAAAGGCGCGTTGGAGTTCGTGCAAATCGTACAGCATGAATGTGCGTTCCAGTCGGTCCGTCCTGGCGCATGTCCGTGCGCCCGGGTAGGGGGAATACAAGGTTAAGGTACCGGGAACCGTTACGAGGCGCTACCGGAATTTCGCCGACAGCGGAAATCCCGCGGCTTTATGTGGGGTTTAAGGCACAAACGCGCTGATTTTGCCAGCGTGGCGCAAGTCCCGCATGTTGCGCCCTGTCAGGGCTTTTCCAGGTACTTGAGCTTGGCGGCCAGGCCGTTCCATTCGTCGGCGCCTTCCAGGGCGGCAATGGAGCGGTTGATGGGCTTGAAGGTCGGCGAAAGCTCCGCGTTCAGCGGGATGAAATCCACTTGGTCCTGGGGTACGTCTTCTTCGGCGAAAATCGCATTGGCGGGGCACTCGGGAACACAGACCGCGCAGTCGATGCATTCTTCGGGATCGATCACCAGGAAGTTCGGACCCTCGCGAAAACAGTCCACCGGGCAGACATCGACGCAGTCGGTGTACTTGCATTTGATACAGTTTTCGGTAACGACGTGGGTCATGAGGTACTCCGGCACGAAACAGGCCCGGAAAGGGCCAGGGGCGATTTTACCGAATTTGTCCCAAGGGGCAGGGAGTCCCCCATGTCGGGGCGCGGGTTTGCCCCTCCGGGCGTGTGTGTCCTCAAGTAGTATAGAGGTCTGAATCGGTCTTTCTTCGATATGCCGCGCCATGAATCCAAGCGTAGTCTCTGATGCCGTCGATCCCCTGGGGCCACAGTGGTTCCAGGCCGCCAGCCGGGGTCTGGATGCGACCGAAACGGCACTCCTGGGACAGGCGGTGGAATGGGTGCGGGAGCCGCTGCGGGGAGTGCAGGCCAGTACGGGCGAGCCGCTGGTCGCGCACAGCGCAGGCGTGGTCCTGATCCTCCAGGACCTGGGAGCGGATGGGGTGACCCGTGCCGCGGCGCTACTGGCTGTCCAACCGGTGCCGGCCGGCGAGGTCGCGCGGTCGGATCCGTTGCGCAAGGTTTTCGGCCCTGAAGTCACCACGCTTGTCCAGGGCGTGCGGGCGCTGCTGCGGCTGGGGGCCGTGGCGGGGCAGGTCGGCAGCACATCGGGTGCCGACCAGAAGGAAATGCAGCGCAAGATGCTGCTCGCCATGGCCGCCGACTTGCGTATCGTGCTGATGCGGCTGGCGTCCCGGCTGCAATCGCTACGCTGGTATGCCGCCAGCCGCACGCCTTGTCCCGCGGTGTTCGCCCAGGAAACCATGACGCTGTACACGCCGCTGGCCAATCGGCTGGGGATCTGGCAGCTCAAATGGGAAATGGAAGATCTCAGCTTCCGTTTCCTGCAGCCGGATACCTACCGGGCCATCGCGCATCAGCTCGAGGAAAAGCGCGCGGAGCGCGAGGCGTTCATCGAGGCGGCCGTCGCCCGTCTGCACGCCGCACTGGTCGACGCCCGTATCGAAGCGGAGATCAGCGGTCGCCCCAAGCATATCTACAGTATCTGGAACAAGATGCGCATCAAGCATCTGGAATTTCACCAGTTGTTCGATCTACGGGCGCTGCGCGTGATCGTGGAGGACGAACGCACCTGTTACGCCGTGCTGGCGCTGGTGCATGCGATGTGGGCGCCGGTGCCGGAAGAATTCGACGACTACATCGCACGTCCCAAGCCCAACGGTTATCGGTCCTTGCATACCGTGGTGGCCGACGGCCAGGGGCGAGCTTTCGAGATCCAGATCCGCACCCGTGAGATGCACCAATATGCGGAATTCGGTATGGCCGCTCACTGGCGCTACAAGGAGGCCGGCGCGCGCGGCGGCCAGGTGACTGCGTCGGGCGAGTACGATCAGAAGGTCGCCTGGATGCGCCAGTTGCTGGCATGGAAGGAGGATGGCGGCCCGGCGCCGGCGGGTGCGCCCGCGGGCGCCGGCCGCATCTACGTGATGACGCCCCAGGCACGCGTCCTGGAATTGCCCGAAGGTTCCACGCCCATTGATTTCGCCTATCTGCTCCATTCCGACCTGGGACACCGGTGTCGGGGAGCCAAGGTCGACGGCCAGATGGTGCCGCTGTCCACGCCGCTGAAGACGGGGCAGACGGTGGAGATCATCGCGGCCAAGTCGGGCGGCCCTTCCCGTGACTGGCTCAATCCCGATCTCTCCTATCTGTCCAGCGCCCGGGCGCGCGCCAAGGTGCGGGCCTGGTTCAACGCCGTGGAGCTGCAGCAGCGTATTGCCCAGGGTCAGGCACTGGTCGAAAAGGAGCTGCAGCGCCTGGGCCGCACAGCCGTCAACCAGGAGCACCTCGCGCAGCAGCTTGGGTTTGCGCGCGCGGATGATCTATATGTGGCGGCCGCCAAGGAGGAATTCAGCCTGCGGCAGCTCGAACATGCCTTCCGGCAGCCTGAACCCGCCGCCGAGCCGGCCGACGAGGCGCGCGTGTATGGACCGGACGCGGACAGCGTCGTGCATACCGGCAAGAGCGGAGTGCTGGTGGTGGGCGTGGATTCGCTGCTCACGCAGCTTGCACGCTGCTGCCGGCCTGCGCCGCCCGACCTCATTGAGGGCTTCGTCACCCGCGGGCGCGGGGTGTCCATTCACCGGCGGGATTGTCCGTCCTGGCAGGCGCTGTCCCGGCGTCATCCCGAGCGTTGCATCGAAGTCGCATGGGGCGAGACGGGAGACGCGACCTATCCAGTGGACATCACGATTCACGCGCAGGATAGGCCCGCATTGCTGCGCGATCTGTCTGAAGTCTTTGCCCGGTTGCGGTTGCGCGTGGTGCGCGTGACCACATACAGCCGCCAGTCGCTGGCGCATATGGTATTCACCATCGAAGTGCGTGACGGTTCCCAGATTCGCGTGGCCCTCGATGCGGTCAATGAGTTGTCGGGCGTGCGGGCCACGCGCCACTGAGGCGCGCTCCGGCGGGCGGGCGGCGGCATGCGCCCGCAATCGGTCCGGCTGCTAAAATGCCTGTTTGGCCGGCCGCTGCGATGCGCGGGTGCGCCGCCCCGGTGTTCTGTATGGAGCGAGTCTAGACTTGAAACCCTATCATTTGCCGGATGCCCAGGGGCATTTCGGAAAGTTTGGCGGTTCATTTGTCGCCGAGACGCTGGTGCATGCTTTGGATGCGCTGCGCGAGGCCTACACCCGTTATCGGGACGACCCTGAGTTCCAGCGCGAATTCGCCTACGAACTGGAACACTTCGTCGGGCGCCCCAGCCCGGTCTATCACGCCCGGCGCTGGTCGGAACAGCTGGGCGGGGCCCAGATCTGGTTCAAGCGCGAAGACTTGAATCACACGGGCGCGCACAAGATCAACAACTGCATCGGCCAGGCGCTGCTCGCCCGGCGCATGGGCAAGCCGCGCATCATCGCCGAAACCGGCGCGGGCCAGCACGGAGTGGCCAGCGCCACGGTGGCCGCGCGCTATGGCCTGGAATGCGTGGTGTACATGGGCAGCGAAGACGTCCGCCGGCAGGCCTCGAATGTCTATCGCATGAAGCTGCTGGGCGCCCGCGTGGTGCCGGTGGAGTCCGGCTCGCGCACGCTGAAGGACGCCTTGAACGAGGCCATGCGCGACTGGGTCACGAACGTCGAAAATACCTTCTACATCATCGGAACGGTGGCGGGTCCTCATCCCTATCCGCAGATGGTGCGTGACTTCCAGGCCATCATTGGCCGGGAATGCCGTGAGCAGATGCCGCGCGATGCGGGCCGCCAGCCGGACTATGTGGTCGCGGCCGTGGGCGGCGGCTCCAACGCCATCGGGATCTTCCATCCCTATATCGAGGACGAATCCGTCCGGCTGATTGGTGTGGAAGCGGCCGGCGAAGGGCTGGATTCCGGGCACCACGCCGCGTCGTTGAATCGCGGGGTGGTGGGGGTGCTGCACGGCAACCGCACGTATCTGCTTCAGGACGCCAATGGCCAGATCACGCAGACGCATTCCATCTCGGCGGGCCTTGATTACCCCGGGGTGGGGCCGGAGCATGCCTGGCTGAAGGATTCGGGCCGGGCACAGTACGTAGGCATCACCGACCAGGAGGCTTTGGCGGCGTTCCATGATTGCTGCCACATCGAGGGCATCATGCCGGCGCTGGAATCGGCGCACGCCATCGCTCACGCCGTGAAGCTCGCTCCCACACTCCCGCGTGATCAGATCATCCTGGTGAACCTTTCGGGGCGGGGCGACAAAGACATGCACACAGTCGCCGAATTCAGCGGCATCACGCTCTAGGAGGCGCCATGACTACCGAGAATGTCCGTCTGGCGACTCGTTTTGCCGGCTTGTCCGGCCGGGCGGCACTGATTCCCTACATCACGGCGGGTGATCCGCTGGCGGGCCCGACGCCGGCCCTCATGCACGCGCTGGTCGAGGCGGGCGCTGACGTCATCGAGCTGGGCGTGCCGTTTTCCGATCCCATGGCCGATGGCCCCGTCATCCAGCAGGCCGGTGAGCGCGCCATCGCGGCGGGCACCAGTCTGGCGGGCGTCCTCGACATCGTCGCGCAGTTTCGGCAGCAGGATGCCACGACGCCCGTGGTGCTCATGGGGTATGCCAATCCCATCGAATGCCTCGGCGCCGAAACGTTCATTGCCCGTGCCGCCGAAGCCGGCGTGGACGGCGTGCTGGTGGTGGATTACACGCCCGAGGAGTCAGTGGGGTTTGCCGAGCAGCTCAGGTCGGCGGGACTGGATCCCATCTATCTGCTCGCGCCTACGTCCACCGAGGCGCGCATGCGGGACGTCGCGCAATTGGCGCGCGGCTACATCTACTACGTGTCGCTGAAGGGTGTGACGGGGGCTGGAAACCTGGATACGGACGATGTGGGACACCATGTGGACGCGATTCGCCGCCATGTACACATTCCCATCGGGGTGGGCTTTGGCATCCGCGATGCGCAAAGCGCCGCCCGCGTGGCACGCCATGCCGATGCCGTCGTGATCGGCAGCAAACTGATCCAGGTCATCCAGGACGCTTCGCAGCAAGGCGGGCCGCAGGCCGCCGTTCATGCGGCCGCCCAATGGCTGGGCGGAGTGCGCCAGGCCATGGATCATGTTCAGAAAGGTCAATCATGAGTTGGTTTGAAAAAATCCTGCCGCCGCGCATTCACCGCAGCAGCGAGCCGGGCACCAAACGCGTCCCGGAGGGACTCTGGGTGAAGTGCCCCGCCTGCGAGGCGGTGCTCTACAAAGAGGACCTGCAGGCGACCCTCAATGTCTGCCCGAAGTGCGGGCACCATATGCGTTTGGGTGCGCGTGCGCGGATAGACTCCCTGCTGGACGCTGAAGGCCGCGAGGAAATCGGGGCACAGATCCGGCCCATGGATCCGCTGAAATTCAAGGATTCACGCCGGTATCCCGAGCGGATCACCGCCGCGGTCAAGCAGACGGGCGAGACCGAGGCCCTGATCGTGGTCAGCGGCACGGTGCTGACGGTGCCGGCGGTCCTGGCCTGCTTCGAATTTGCTTTCATGGGCGGTTCCATGGGATCGGTGGTGGGCGAGCGTTTCGCCCGCGGCGTGCAGCACGCGATCGACAAGCGCATGCCTTTTGTCAGTGTCACGGCCACGGGCGGTGCGCGTATGCAGGAATCCCTGTTTTCGCTGTTGCAGATGGCCAAGACCACGGCCATGCTGCATCAGCTCGCCGATGCGGGCCTGCCTTATATCAGTATCCTGACGGACCCGACCATGGGAGGGGTGTCGGCCTCGTTCGCCTTCATGGGCGACGTGGTGAT
>DATNAI010000093.1:0-6942 GCA_035572875.1 Castellaniella sp.
AAGACCGCGGACGGCAGCGAGGCCGCCAACCCGGACGGCCTGATTCCGCGCACGGTGGCGCTCCTGAAGGCCAACTTCCCGGGCCTGGGCGTCCTGACCGACGTGGCGCTGGACCCCTATACCAGCCATGGGCAGGACGGCCTCATCGACGAGGAGGGCCAGTTGCTGAACGAGCCCACCGTCTCCATGCTGGTGCGCCAGGCACTGACCCATGCCGAGGCGGGCGTGGACATCGTGGCTCCCAGCGACATGATGGACGGGCGCATTGGCGCCGTGCGCCGGGCGCTGGACGGGCGCGGCCGCATCCACACCCGCATCATGGCCTATTCCGCCAAATACGCCAGCGCGTTCTACGGCCCCTTCCGCGAGGCCGTCGGGTCCGCGGCCAACCTGGGCCGGTCCGACAAGGCCACCTACCAGATGGACCCGGCCAACCGGCTGGAAGCGTTGCGCGAAGTCGCCGCCGACATCCACGAGGGCGCCGACATGGTGATGGTCAAGCCCGGCATGCCGTACCTGGACGTGCTGCGCGAGGTCAAGGACGCCTTCGGCATGCCGACCTACGTCTACCAGGTCAGCGGCGAATACGCCATGATCCAGGCGGCTGCCGCCAACGGCTGGCTGGATCTCGACAAAGTCATGATGGAATCCCTGCTGGCCTTCAAGCGCGCCGGCGGCGACGGGATCCTGACCTACTTCGCCATCGCGGCAGCCAAGCGGCTGCGCGAACAGGGCTGAGATCCCGGCCGTCTGGCGGCGCCCCCGCGGCCCGGCCGGTGTGCGACGGGCGCGGCCGGCGCCCCCGCGTGCCCGACGATTCGCTCAGCGCCGCTGAGCGGGCGGGCGCAGCCCCACTTTCGCCGTGCGCTGCAGCATCCGGCCGTCGCGCAGAATCTCCACCTTGACCTCCGTCCCGGGCTTGAGCGGCGCCAGCCGCGTGAGCAGGTCCACCGCATCAGCCACCGGCTTGCCGTCCAGCGTGCGGATGATGTCGCCCACGTGGATGCCGGCCCGATCGGCCGGGCCGTCGCGCAAGATGCGCGCCACGATGGCCCCCTCCGTCTGTTTGAGATGGAACGCCCGCGCCAGGTCCGGTGTGATGTCCTGCGGTTCCAGCCCCAGCCAGCCCCGCCGCACGCTGCCGTGCTCGATGATCTGGTCCAGAATGTTGTGCGCCACCGCCGCCGGAATCGCAAAGCCTATGCCCAGCGACCCGCCGGTATCGGAATAGATCGCCGTATTGATGCCGACCAGGTCGCCCCGCGTGTCGATCAGCGCGCCGCCCGAATTGCCGGGGTTGATCGCCGCGTCGGTCTGGATGAAGTTCTCGTACAGGGTCAACCCCAGCCGATTGCGGCCCAGCGCCGACACGATCCCCTGGGTCGTGGTCTGTCCCACCCCGAACGGATTGCCAATGGCGAGCACCACGTCGCCCACCCTCACGGCTGGATCGGGGTCGAACGTGATGGCCGGCAGCTTGTCCAGGCCGACCTTCAGCACCGCCAGGTCGCTGTCCGGGTCAGCCCCCACGAGCTTGGCCGTTTCCTGGCGCCCGTCGGCCAGGCCCACCCGGATGGCGTCAGCCGATTCAATCACGTGATAGTTGGTCAGAATGTAGCCGTTTGCGCGCACGATCACGCCCGAGCCCAGGCTGGTGGACGACTCGCGGCGCGTGAAGCCCGGCAACTGGCGCAACAGCCGCTCGAGGCCCGGGTCCGCCGGCAGCGGCACCAGCGGCACGTCCACGTGTTTGGCCGTGTAGATGTTCACGACCGAAGGCGCCGCGCGGGCCACGGCGGGCGCGTAACTGGCCGGCGCCTGCACCGCGGGCGCCACGACGACTCCCGCGCCTCCGGCCCCGGCTGGACCAGGCACGGCAGGCTTGTCACGCCCCGGCAGCCACTGCGGCCGCAAAGTCGTCACCAAAAACAGGATGCCCAGGCAGACCGTGACGGTCTGGGCAAAAATCAGCCACAATCGACGCATACGCTTCGCTCAGGAAAAGAAAACCCATGACAGCCGAAATCACCCGTCACGAACTCGCGGCCTGGCTGGCCGACACGCTGCAACCCGGGCGCTTTCGTGATTATTGCCCGAACGGCCTGCAGGTCGAAGGCCGGCCCACGATCCGCCACATCGTGACCGGCGTGACGGCGTCCCAGGCGCTCATCGAAGCCGCCGTCGCGCGCGGCAGCGACGCCATCCTGGTGCACCACGGCTGGTTCTGGAAGAACGAGGACGCCTGCATCCGCGGCCCCAAGCGCCAGCGCATCGCCGCCCTGCTCGCCGCCGACATCAATCTGTTCGCCTATCACTTGCCGCTGGACGCGCATGTGGAATGGGGCAACAACGCGCAGCTTGCCCGGGTCATGGACTGGACGCCGGACATCTTACCCGACGGTACCCCCCGGCGCTGCGGACCCGACGAACTGGTCTGGCTGGGCAGTCCCGCGCGCGATTGCACCGTCGCCGAGCTGGCCGCCGACATCGCCCACCGCCTGAAGCGCAAGCCGCTGGTGATCGGCGACCCCGACCACCCCGTCCATCACCTGGCCTGGTGCACGGGCGCCGCCCAGGGCATGATGGACGCAGCCCTGGCCGCTGGCGCCGACTGCTATGTCAGCGGCGAGATTTCCGAACCCACGGTGCATCTGGCCCGCGAAACGGGCAGCGCCTACATCAGCGCCGGTCACCATGCCACGGAACGGTATGGCGTGCAGGCGCTGGGTGCCGCCATCGAAGCCCAGTTCGGCGTGCCCTGCACGTTCGTGGACATCGACAACCCGGTCTGACGGCCCGCGCCGCCAGGCGGGGCTCCCGGGGCCGTCCCTTGCCCGGGCGCGCCCATCCCGGCCGGCGTGCGGCCGGGGGGCTATTTCTTCAGCGCGTCGCGAATTTCCCGCAGCAGCAGCACGTTCTCAGGCGTGACCGGCGCCGTCGGCGCGGGCTCTTCGAAGCGGCGGCGGGCGTTGTTGACCAGCTTCACCAGCATGAACACCACGAGCGCCAGCAGAATGAAATTGACGGCGACCGTCAGAAAGTGGCCCCACGCGAAGACCACACCCCCTGCTTTGGTCAGGTCCGCGATCGTCATGGGGCCGCTGTACCCCGCCGGCGTGCGGAGCACCCAGAACAGATTGTCGAAATTGACGCCGCTTCCGATGACGAAGTTGATGACGGGCATGATCAGATCACCCACGATCGAATCGATGATCTTCCCGAAGGCGGCCCCAATAATGACGCCGATGGCCAGATCGATCATGTTGCCTTTAACCGCGAACTCCCGGAATTCCTTGAGAAACCCTTTGGCAGTGCTCATCTCGGCTGTCTCCTGTCGATTTACCACATGGGACGTAACGCTATAATACGCGGTTGAAGACCCACTTACAGCCAGCAAAATATCTTTCAAACGCGCGTCCGGGACCAGCGGACGGCGACCAGGAACCTAGGGATCACAGCATGAGTCATCAACCGACACAGTCCGACGAGACGCAGCTCGACGAGGGCGCCAGCCCCCTGAACCTGCCCGCCGATCCTTCACGTCGCCGATGGGTGGCGACAACCTGTGCCCTGGGCGGCGTGGCGGGCGTGGCAACGGCCGTGCCCTACGCGCTGTCGCTCTCGCCTTCAGCCCGCGCCGAGGCCGCGGGCGCACCCGTCGAAGTCGACATCGCCGCACTGGAACCGGGCAAACAGATGACCGCCGAATGGCGTGGCCAGCCCATCTTCATCGTGCGCCGCACCGACGCCGAGGTCGCGGACCTGGCCAAGCACAACAGCGAACTCGCCGACCCGCTGTCCAAGAACACCGAATACACTCCCTTTGCGTGGGCGCAGAACGTCTGGCGCTCGCGCAAGAAAGAAATCTTCATCTGCGTCGGCATCTGCACCCACCTCGGCTGCGTCCCCACGCCGCGCTTCAAGACCGGCGCCCAGGAAAACCTGCCCAGCGACTGGCCGGGCGGCTGGCTCTGCCCCTGTCACGGCTCCACCTATGACATGGCCGCGCGGGTCTACAGCAACAAGCCTGCGCCGGCCAATTTGCCCATTCCCCCCTATGCCTTCTCGCCGGATGGCAAACGCGTCATCATCGGCCTCGAAGAATATCCCGCCAACAAGGCCTGATGAACGCCGCCGTTCATCCTTTCGCGACACAAGGAGCTATCCATGGCCGATAACAACATCGAGACGACGGGAACGCTGGGTTGGGTGGACCGCCGCTTCCCGCTGACCAAGATGATCCGCGAGCATATGACTGAATACTATGCTCCGAAAAACTTCAATTTCTGGTATTTCTTCGGATCGCTGGCCCTGCTGGTGCTGGTGATCCAGATCGTCTCCGGGATCTTCCTGGTGATGAACTACAAGCCGGACGCGGCGCTCGCGTTCAATTCCGTCGAATACATCATGCGCGAAGTGCCGGGCGGGTGGTTCATCCGCTACATGCACTCCACGGGCGCCTCGATGTTCTTCGTGGTGATCTACCTGCACATGCTGCGCGGCCTGTTCTACGGCTCGTACCGCAAGCCGCGCGAGCTGGTCTGGATCTTCGGCGTGGCCATCTTCCTGGCGCTGATGGGCGAGGCCTTCATGGGCTACCTGCTGCCCTGGGGCCAGATGTCCTACTGGGGCGCCCAGGTGATCGTGAACCTGTTCTCGACCATCCCGTTCGTGGGTCCCGACCTGGCCATCTGGATTCGCGGCGACTACGTCGTGTCCGACGCCACGCTGAACCGCTTCTTCGCCTTCCACGTGATCGCCATCCCGCTGGTGCTGATCGGCCTGATCGTGGCGCACATCCTCGCGCTGCACGAAGTGGGCTCGAACAACCCCGACGGCGTCGAAGTCAAGCAGGGCCCCAAAGACAAATACGGCCGCCCGCTGGACGCCATCCCGTTCCACCCCTACTACACGGTGCATGACATCGTGGGCGTGGCCGGGTTCCTGATCATCTTCGCCGCCATCATCTTCTTCGCCCCGGAAATGGGCGGGTTCTTCCTGGAATACAACAACTTCCTGCCGGCCAACCAGTTGCAGACCCCGCCGCACATCGCGCCGGTCTGGTACTTCACGCCGTTCTACACGATGCTGCGCGCCACCACCAGCGACTTCACGTGGGTCCTGTCGGCGGGCGCCGTCATCGCGGCCGTCGCGCTGTTCGCCAAGGGCCGTCTGTCAGGCTTCTGGAAGTTCCTGACCCCGGCCATCCTGATCGTGGTCGCCATCCTCATGAAGACGCTGGACGCCAAGTTCTGGGGCGTACTGACCATGGGCGGCGCCGTGGTGATCCTGTTCTTCCTGCCCTGGCTGGATCATTCGCCGGTCAAGTCCATCCGCTACCGCCCGAACTGGCACAAGGTGCTGTACGGGATCTTCATCGTGGACTTCCTCATCCTGGCCTGGCTGGGCACCCAGGAAGTCAACCCCGTGAACACCATCATCGGGCAGATCTGCACGGCCATCTACCTGTCTTTCTTCCTGCTGATGCCGGTCTGGTCACGGCTGGGCACGTTCAAGCCCGTGCCTGACCGCGTCGTTTTCCACTCCCATCACTAAGGCCGCCCCACTGACTGTTACGGAACAATCATGATCAAAAAACTGCTCGGTGCCCTGGCTCTTTCCCTGGTGAGCACCTTCGCCTTCGCCGAAGGCGGGGTCCACCTGGATCACGCACCGGATCGCATCACGGATTTGGCTTCGCTGCAAAACGGGGCCAAGCTGTTCGTCAACGACTGCCTGAACTGCCACAGCGCGCATTCCATGCGCTACAACCGCCTGACGGACCTGGGGCTGACGGAAGACGAAATCAAGAAGAACCTGCTCTTCACCGGCGACAAGGTGGGCGATCTGATGACCGTCGCCATGACCCCCGAAGACGGCAAGAAATGGTTCGGCAGCACCCCTCCTGACCTGTCCGTGATCGCCCGCGCCAAGAGCGCGAACTTCGGGCCGTCCGGCGTGGACTATATCTACACCTACCTGCGCAGCTTCTACCGCGACACGACAAAGAAATCCGGCTGGAACAACGTGGTCTTCCCGAACGTGGCCATGCCCAACGTGCTCTGGCAGCTCGAAGGCCCCCGCACCTACACCACCATCGAGACCCACGAGGTCGCCGACGCCAAGGGCAGCGACCATTGGGTGCGCACCACCACCAGCTACGATCAGGATGGCATCCCGACCGTCAAGACCGAAGACCTGAACGGCTACGAGGGCGAAGCTTCCGTGATCGGGCGCTTCAGTTCGGCCGACCCCAAGACCTTCGCGCACTTCGAAAGCAACGTCGCCGACCTCAGCAACTTCCTGGGCTGGATGGCCGAGCCGTCGCAGCTCCTGCGCAAGCAGATCGGCGTGTGGGTCATGCTGTTCCTGTTCCTGTTCCTGTTTGTCGCCATACGCATGAATGCGGCATACTGGAAGCACGTCCGGTAATCGCCGTGCGCCCCCTGGGGGCGCACGCAGGCCCGGCCGCCGCGAACAGGCCGCGCAGCCAGGCGCCTCTCAGCCGCCTGGCTTGTGTTTTCCGGCCCCGCCGGGCATCGGCCTCAATTTTGTATTGGAATCCACGACATGATGGTGCTCTATTCCGGGACAACCTGCCCCTTTTCGCAACGCTGCAGATTCGTGCTGTTCGAAAAAGGCATGGATTTCGAAATCCGCGATATCGACCTCTATAACAAGCCGGAAGACATCGCCGTCATGAATCCCTACGGCCAGGTCCCCATCCTGGTCGAGCGGGACCTGATCCTGTACGAATCGAACATCATCAACGAATACATCGACGAGCGTTTTCCGCATCCGCAGTTGATGCCTGCCGATCCGGTCATGCGCGCGCGTGCCCGCCTGTTCCTGTTCAACTTCGAGCGCGAGCTTTTTGTCCACGTGCAGACGATCGAAAACAGCAACAAGCAGCCGGCGATCGACAAGGCGAAGATCGTGATC
>DATNAI010000094.1:0-3401 GCA_035572875.1 Castellaniella sp.
CTTCGACATCATCTTCTTCTGGGTGGCGCGCATGATCATGATGAGCATGCACCACACGGGCGAAGTGCCGTTTCGCACCGTCTATGTGCACGGGCTGGTGTGCGACATGGAAGGCAAGAAGATGTCAAAGTCCAAGGGCAACACCATCGACCCCGTGGACCTGATCGACGGCATCGAGCTGGATCCCCTGATCGCCAAGCGCACCGTGGGGCTCATGAACCCCAAACAGGCGGACAAGATCCGCAAGCGCACGCGCAAGGATTATCCGGACGGGATTCCGGCCTATGGCGCGGACGCCCTGCGCTTCACCATGGCGGCCTACGCCACGCTGGGCCGCAACATCAATTTCGACCTCAAGCGCTGCGAGGGCTATCGCAGCTTCTGCAACAAGCTCTGGAACGCCACGCGCTTCGTGCTCATGAACGTCGAGGGCCACGACTTGGGGCAAGCCGCTCCGGGCGACCTGTCCTTCGTGGACCGCTGGATCATCGACGGCCTGCAGGGCGTGATCGACGACGTGCATGCGGGTTTCGAACAGTATCGCTTCGACCAGGTGGCCGACCGGCTCTACCACTTCATCTGGGATGAATACTGCGACTGGTACGTGGAGCTCGCCAAAGTCCAGCTCCAGACCGGCAGCCCGGTGCAGCAGGCCGCCACCCGGCGCACGCTGATCCACGTGCTGGAGACGCTGCTGCGCCTCATCCATCCCATCATGCCCTTCATCACCGAGGAACTCTGGCAAAAGGTCTCGGTGGCGGCCGGCGTGCGCGGCAGGGACGACGAGGCGAGCATCAGCACCCAGCCGTATCCCGAAGCGCGCGCCTCGCTGCGCGATGCGTCGGCCGCCGCCCAGATGGCGCAACTGAAGTCACTGACCGATGCCATCCGCGCCCTGCGCGGCGAGATGAATCTGGTACCCAGTCAGAAGGTGCCGCTGCTGGTGCAGGGCGACGCTCCCGACTTGGGCACGTTGGGCCCGTACCTGATGGCGCTGGCCCGCCTGGAAAGTGTCCAGTCCGTGGCCCGACTCCCGGATCTGGGCGCGCCGGTCCAGGTGGTGGGCACCATTCAGCTCATGCTGCACGTGGAAATCGACGTGGCGGCCGAACGGATCCGGCTGGACAAGGAAATCGAGCGGCTGGAGAAGGAAATCGCCAAGGCCACCGCCAAGCTCTCCAACGAAAGCTTCGTGGCGCGTGCCCCGGCAGCCGTGGTGGAACAGGAAAAGACGAGGCTGGCGCAGTTCAGCGAGACGCTGGAGCGCGTGCGCACACAACGCGCGCGGCTCTGAGCACCGTTCCCTGAGCGCCTCCCGGGCAACGCCGGGAGGCGGTCCCCCGCCGCAACGGCGGCGGCGAAACGCGCGTCAGAACGTCGAGGCGCAGTGCCCGCCGCTGGGTGCAATCCCCGAACCGGCCGCGATGAGCGGCGGTTCCGCGCGCACGTTGACCGAGGCGCTATGCGCCCAGTCCCAGGTAAAAAACCCCACGAAAATCAGCCAGAACACCGCCGCCCAAAATCTGGAATTCATGATGGGCTCCTATGCGAAAACCCGGTGTCGCACCCGCAGGCCGATCAGCGACCCCAGGAACGCCATGGGCACCCAGATCCAGCCATGCAGGCTGCCGGTGGAAATGCCGCTGACCATGGCCCCGATATTGCAGCCGAAGGCCAGGCGCGAGCTGTAGCCCAGCAACAGGCCCGCGCCCAGGCCCACCGCCCATTGGGTGGCGTTGAGCTTTTTGGCGGCCTTCACCGGTTTACCCAGGCCGATCCAGAGCGCCCCGGCCAGAATGCCGATATTGGTGATGGAGGTCACATCCAGGAACACCGACTGCGCCAGTGTCGCGGCATTGGTGGGTTCACTCCAGAACGCATTGGCCGCCGGATCGAACAGGTGGCCGGCCGCCGCGATCTTTGCGGCCCACAGCCCGAAACCGTACACGATGCCCCACGGCTGGCCGGCGATGACGAGGTTCAGAACGGCCAGCGCGGCGAGCAGCACCGCGCCGACCAGCAGCTTCCGATCCCACAGGGCGGGAAGGATGCGCCCGGTCCCCGACGAATGGGCCCCGCCGGCGGCGGCCGCGCCAGCCGCCGATTCGCCGTCCCCGCGCCGCGTCCATCCAACCACGACGAACCCCACCACGGCGAGGCCCGCCAGGGTGATGGCGACCGACTCGGGCGCGCCGAAGTGCGCCACCAGCCCATAGGGCGGCAAGGCGCCAAGGGATAGCCAGTTCTCAAGCGTCGCCGACCCCAGGAAACTGCCGATGGCAAACAACGGCAGGATCGCCATATTCATCGTGAAGCCCATGCCGGCCTTGTAGAGGGTCCCCGAGCCGCAGCCATCCGCCACCTGCATGCAGGCGCCAAAGACGAAAGCCCCCACGATCAAACTGATGCTGGGCGGGCCAAGCGCCGCCCCCAGGTCGGTCGGATACGCCGCAAGCAACGGCATGGACACGGCCGCTGCCAGCGCGAGCAGAACCAATTGAGCCACCACGCCCGACGGATCGCGTTGCTCGATAAGCTTGCGCCAACCGGTGGTGAAACCGAACCGGGCGCCGGCCAGTACCAGCCCAAGACCCAGGCCCACCAGAAACAGCAAGGCCTGGCGTAGAGCGACCGACCAGGCCAGGAAAACAGTAAAGGCGACGATCACCGCCGCCAGGGGAATCCGCTTCATGTCAGCCCAGCGCGCCCTTGAGTTTGTTCAGGATCTGCGATCCGCGGCTGGGCACATGGTCCATGGGACGGGAAGCGTCCTGCGACCACTCGGCCAGCGATTCGGGATAGAGCCGCACGTTCTTCTGGCCCAGGACCTCGGACAGCGCAAACCAGTCCGTGGCTGCCCAGTGGCCGGTATTGCAGAAGGAAATGGTTTCCTTGACGGCCTCGTGCGGCACGATCTGGGCCGCGATCTTGCGGGCCTGGTCAACCGGCACGAAGATCGAGGTCCCCGGCTCGAACCAGCGGCCGTTTTCGACATTGACCGCGCCCTTGATCGTGCCCGGAACCTGAGCCGTCGGCGCCTTCACCTTGCCCAGATAGAAATCCAGCGGACGGGCATCGACCAGACGGGTTTCCGGATTGCCGACCTGGGCGGCGACCTGCGGCGTCGTGGCGATGATGTCATCGTCCAGATGGGCGTCGAACGCGGTGGGCTTGACCTTCGGCACCGCCTTGTCCTGCGGCAGACCGGCGTCGGTCCAGGCCTTGTAGCCGCCATTGAGGACGGACAACTGGCCGAGCCCCAGATACTTCAGCGTCCAGTACACCCGCGCGGAAGCCCCGAAATCGGTGCTGTCCGCTCCCGACGAGACCACCACGGCGTGCGTGCCCGCATCCACCCCGAGACTGCGCACCAGCGCGGTCAGGTCCGACACGGCCGGCAG
>DATNAI010000095.1:0-3164 GCA_035572875.1 Castellaniella sp.
GTGAGCACGGCCGGCCGCCCACGCCGGAAAGCCTAGGGCAGAATGCGGATCCGCATGTTGCGGATCGCCACCGCTCCCGGATGATTCCCCTGGATCCCGATCAGTCCCTCGGGTGCCATGCCGTAGCCCGGATAGGCCGAGAACTTCGAGCCGGCGACCCGCTTCTGCCACTCGGGGCTGTGCAGGTCATAGTCCTCGATCCTGCGCCCGTTCATCCAGTAGGTGACATGATTGCCGCGCACGACGATGCGCGCCGCGTTCCAGTGGCCATAGGGATGCACGACGTCCACGGGCGGCGCGGGATACATGGCGTAAACGGAGCCCGCAGCCGTGATGCGGTGTTTGCCATCCGGGGCGTTCTGATCGTCGAGCAGCTGGTATTCGGGGCCTGTCCAGTAGATCTCGTCGTACTGGTGAGTGGCGCGATAAAAGATGCCGCTGTTGCCCTCCTTGCCGATCTTCCACTCGAGTCGCAGATCGAAGTCCTTGTACTTTTGCGTCGATACCAGGTCGTCCACCGGGCCGCCCTTGGAGAGTACGCCGTCGTGCACGGTCCAGCCCGCAGGGAGTCCCGGATGCTTCCAACCGGTAAGCAGCGGCGCGGAGTCGCCCCGGATGAAGGTCTGCCATGCGCCATCGCTGCGCAACAGGTCCTGCCCTGTCTGTTGGGCGCCGCGATGGACTGCGGGCGGACTCGTCGCGTTCGCGGACATCGCACCGCCCAGCGCCAGCGCGCCAGCCAGTGAAAGGCCGAGGGGCCACAGTCCGCGCATCGCGCGGGCACGAAACTCTCTCATCTGCACTCTCCAGCGGACGTCAAGCCAGTCCCAGCTTTCTCAGCAGCTCGACGGGAGGGCCGTCGAAATGCGTCAGCGCGACATTGCCGATGTACTGCAGGTCCTTGCGGCCCGCGAGAGTCGTGTAGAAGCCCGCCGCCGTCAGGTTACGGTACATGGCGAAGAATTGCGCCGGCACCCGCAGGTCCGCGCTCGCACGGCTGGCGTTGCAAACGGTATCGCAGATCGCGCGCTGCTGCGCCTCGTGCAGCTTGACGAACGGCTGCCCGAACCGATGCCGCGCTTCGGCATCGAGCCAGGCGAAGCCATTCAACACGATGTCACGGTCCTGACGCTGCTGCGGGTAGGGGGCGCTGATCCACTCGTCGATGAAGTCCACCACCCCGACCGCGGAGGCCGAAGGGGAGTGCTCGTCCTCAGGGATGATCAGATCCGACAGCGACCCGGCCAGTCGTCTCTGCTCGGCGTTCAGCGTCAGCGGCCAGAACGCCCCTTTCTCATAGCCCGTGATCAGGTCCGGATCCGGCCCATAGCCCCGCATGGTGGGCTCGAACTGCCGCAACGGCCCGGGAGACGACGCGCCCGGCTCCAGCCGGTCGTTGTAGTTCGCGCGGGCGCGCAGCGCCGGCATCACCGCCGACGCCGCCAGGATCAGCTTGATGGTCGTACGCCTGTCGGTCACAGCTCTCTCCTTTTCATCCGATCCAGGATGTGATCGGACATGCGCCACGCCAGCGCCATGATGGTCAGCGTCGGATTCTTGTCCGCGTTGTAGGGGAACACGCCGCCGTCGCTGACGAAGAGATTGGGCACGTCCCACGTCTGCGACCATTTGTTGGTCACGGAGCTGCGCGCCTGCGCGCCCATGATCGTGCCGCCGACCTCGTGGATCATGTACCCGCCCGGGGCAATCGCCTTCACCGGGTCGGTAACGATGGGTGTCTGCAGGCGCCCGCCCATGGCCTCGATCACCGCGCCAAAGGTCGCCTGCATGTGCGCGGCCTGGCGCTGCTCGTACTCGCCCCACTGCCAGTGGAAGCGCAGTACCGGGATGCCGAACCGGTCCTTCACCTTGGGATCTATCTCGACATAACAGTTGTCGTTCGGCACCATGGCGCCGCGGCCGTCGAAACCGATGAACGAGCCGTAATATCGCCGCGCATCCTCCTTGAACTTCCTGCCATAGCTGCCGCCCGTCAGCCACTCGAGGCCGCCGAACGTGCCGACGGAGGGCATCTGCTTCCCGCCGCCGTACTCGATATGATAGCCGCGCGGGAACGGCAGCTTGTGCGCCAGCTGCTGCTGGTACAGCCACCAGGGCACATAGACCTGCAGGCCATCGGCGGCGTCCTCGTTGAGAGGTGGCAGACTCTCGAGCAGCGGAATCTGCCCGCTCACGGAGCTGCCGACGGTGTCCAGCACGTACTTCCCGACCAGTCCACTGGAGTTGGCGAGTCCGTTCGGGAAGGGGCCGCTCTTGGAATTGAGCAGGATGCGGGCGGTCTCACAGGCGCTGGCGCCGAGCACGACCACTCGGGCACTGGCGTGCTCGTGCCGTCCCGTGGTGGCATCGACGAAGCGCACACCGTTCGCCTTACCGTCCTTGCCTACCGTGACTTCATACACCATTGCGTGTGTGATGACGTCGAGGTTGCCGGTTGCGAGCGCCGGCGGCAGGTGCACGGTCGTGGACTGATAGTTCGCGGCCACGGCGCAACCGCGCCCACAGGGAGTGGCCCACAGACACGGGGAGCGCTTGCGCATCGCCTCCGCAAGGATCTGCTGCGCCCGCGGATTGCCCGGGTGCAGCTTGCCCGGGATGGTGCGGTGGTCCTGGGCGCGCGTCAGCACCGCCCGCCGCCCCGGCAGCACGGGGATGTTGAACCGCGGCGCGTATTTCATGAGGAGGTGGTCGCTGACGATCGGCTTCGGCGGCGGCAGGAGCGTATCCCCGGGCCCGGCCGGCGTATTCTCCAGTGACTTCTCGCCGCCGTAGACTCCGATCAGCATCTCCACCTTGTCGTAGTAAGGCGCGACGTCGTCGTACGTGATCGGCCAGTCGAATCCCAGCCCGTCGCGACTGCGCGGCTTGAAGTCGTACGGGCCGTTGCGCAGGGAGATCCGGCCCCAATGGTTGGTGCGGCCGCCCAGCATGCGCGCCCGCCACCAGGTGAAGTGGGCGCCCCATTTGTCCGGCACGGAGACGTACGGCTCGCCTGGGACGTCCCAGCCACCGTCGATCGTGCAGTCGTAAAAGCCCTTGTTCTTATCGGGCGTGCCCGCGCCGCCGAGCGGCGCCATGTCCGGCGTCTGAAACATCGGGCTCTCGCGCGCCGGCGTGTATTCGCGGCCGGCTTCGAGCATCAG
>DATNAI010000096.1:0-7062 GCA_035572875.1 Castellaniella sp.
CGAGCTGGGTGGCGTGGGCGCGCGACTTCACAGTCTCCGGGCGCGCCATCGGCTCGAAGATCGGCCAGGGCCGCGTGAAGGTGGTCATGAGCGTGGCCGAGATCGGCCGCGTGCAGGAGGGCGACGTGCTGGTCACCGACATGACGGATCCCAACTGGGAGCCGGTCATGAAGCTCGCTTCGGCCATTGTCACCAACCGGGGGGGCCGTACCTGCCACGCGGCCATCATCGCGCGCGAACTCGGCATCCCCGCGGTCGTGGGGTGCGCGGATGCGACCGACGTCCTGACCAACGGGCGCGAGGTGACGGTATCCTGCGCCGAGGGCGACGAGGGCCGGATCTACGACGGCCTGATCGAAACCGAAGTCGAAGAAGTGCGCTGGGGTCAGATGCCCGACATCGGGCTCAAGGTCATGATGAACGTCGGCAACCCCCAGCTTGCCTTCGATTTCTCGCAGATCCCGAATGCGGGCGTGGGGCTGGCGCGTCTGGAATTCATCATCAACAACAACATCAACGTCCATCCCAAGGCGATTCTGGACTACCCCAACGTGGACGGCGATCTGAAGAAGGCGGTGGAGTCGGCGGCGCGCGGGTACGCCAGCCCGCGTGCATTCTTTGTCGAGAAACTGGCCGAAGGCATTGCCACCATCGGCGCCGCCTTCTATCCCAAGTCCGTCATCGTGCGCCTGTCCGACTTCAAGTCGAACGAGTACCGAAAGCTGGTGGGCGGTTCACGCTACGAGCCCGACGAGGAAAACCCGATGCTGGGGTTCCGTGGTGCGTCGCGCTATATCTCGGATGACTTCGCCGAATGCTTCCGCATGGAATGCGAAGCGCTGAAGAAAGTCCGTGACGAAATGGGCCTGACCAATGTCGAAATCATGGTGCCTTTCGTACGCACGCTGGAGCAGGCGCGCCGCGTGGTCGAACTGCTGGCAGAGCACGGCCTGAAGCGCGGCGAGAACGGCTTGCGGTTGATCATGATGTGCGAGGTTCCCTCGAACGCCATTCTGGCTGACGAGTTCCTGCAGTTTTTCGACGGCTTCTCGATCGGCTCGAACGACATGACGCAGCTCACCCTGGGGCTGGATCGGGATTCGGGCCTGGAACTGCTGGCCGCCGATTTCGACGAGCGCGATGCCGCAGTGCAATTCATGTTGCGCCGTGCCATCCAGGCCTGCCTGAAGGCCGGCAAGTACGTCGGCATCTGCGGACAGGGCCCCAGCGATCATCCCGACCTGGCGCAGTGGCTGCGGGACGAGGGTATTCTTTCGATATCGCTGAACCCTGACACTGTGGTGGACACCTGGCAGCGGCTGGCGGATACGGCCCTCGCGGCCTGATCGGGACTGGAAGCGGTGAGCGGGGGCGGGGACACGATGCTGTTTCATGCGATCATCGGTTCCCCCCTCGGCCCCATTCTCCTGGCGGCCGAAGAAGCCGGCTTGGCCGGGCTGTACTTCACGGACCAGCGGGATTGCCCCCGCGTTGCGGGCTTGGAAGCCACTGTGGCGATTGTTTCGGATCCGTCCGCCGGGCGGCAGAGCGGGCGGCCCATCCGCTTGTTCAAGGCCCAGCGGTCGGGAGACGGAGCCAGTGGCGATCTCTTCGCGAGCGGGGCGCCCAAGCCGCCGGACGCCCGGCCGTCTGCCGACCTCGACCTTCCGCGGTTTCTACAGGGTGACAGCCCTTCGGAAGCCCGACGGATCCTGCGCCAGGCGCAGCATGAACTGCAGGACTATTGGCGGGGCGATCGGCGGTCGTTCGACGTTCCGCTGTCGCCTCGTGGCACCGACTTTCAACGGAAGATCTGGGCTGCGCTGCTGGCGGTCCCATTCGGATCGACTCTGTCGTACGGCGAGCTGGGCGAGCGGGCCGGCCTGGGTGCCGGCCATGGACGGGCAGTCGGTACCGCTGTGGGCAGCAACCCCATCAGCATCATCATCCCCTGTCATCGGATTCTGGCCCGCAACCGTACACTGAACGGCTACGGCGGCGGGTTGCCCCGCAAGGTCCGCTTGCTGCAGCTCGAAGGCTTCGATATCCGGTAGCGGCGACCGGCGCCGTCACTCTTTGGCAGGCTGCCGGGTATCGTGCTTCATCAAGCGCTCTTTTTCGCGAGCCCAGTCCTTGTCACGCTGGCTATCTCGCTTGTCGTGCAGTTTTTTGCCGCGGCCCAGTCCGAAATCCAGCTTGATGCGCCCGTTCTTGTAGTGCAGGTTGAGCGGCACCAAAGCGTAGCCGCGCTGTTCCACCTTGCCGATCAGCTTGCTGATTTCCTCACCATGCAGCAGCAGCTTGCGGGTGCGGGTAGCGCTGGGGTGGATGTGTGTGGATGCGGTGGGCAGCGGGCTGATGTGCATGCCCAGTATCCATAGGGCACCATCGCGCACGATGACGTAGCTTTCCTTGATCTGGACGTGGCCCGCACGGATTGCCTTGACTTCCCAGCCTTCCAGCACAAGGCCCGCCTCGAAACGATCTTCGATGAAGTAATCGTGCGTGGCCTTGCGATTCTCTACAATACTCATGGGTTGCTGATGTCAGGGTCAGTAAAATCCAACAATTCTATCTTATCCTCCCGACCTGCCCATGCATTCGATCCAACGTTCCGTCCTCGTGCCCTATCGCTGTGAGCAGATGTTCGACCTGGTCGCCGACGTGGCGCGGTATCCGGAGTTCATGCCGTGGTGCGGCGGGACCGACGTGCAATGGCAGAACGAGCACGGCATGCAGGCCACCGTGCAGATCCGCTTTGCGGGAATCCGCCAGAGCTTCACGACCCGCAACGACCATAGCTACCCGCATCGAATCGTGTTTCACCTGGTTGACGGGCCCTTCTCCAGTCTGACGGGCGACTGGGATTTCCAGGCGCTCGGAGAGGACGGCTGCAAGGTTGTCTATACCATGGAATACGCATTTTCCAGCCGGGCCATGTCGGCGGTGATCGGCCCCGTCTTCAATCGTATCGCGACCAGCTTCATCGATTCCTTCACCCAGCGGGCGCGCGCCGTATATGGCAGCCCACGCTGATTTTCCGGTCGGAACGGTGCGACATTGATGCAGGTGACGATCGCCTTTGCCGCCCCTTCGGGGCCGTGGCGCCAGCAGCTGCAAGTCCCGGCGGGCACCACCGTCGGCGAGGCGCTGTCGCTCAGCGCCTTTGCACGCGAGTTTCCGGAGTTCACCGACCACTTGCCTGTGCTGGGGGTCTACGGCGAACGCTGTGAGCCCTCCCGCGTGCTCCACGAGGCGGATCGCGTGGAGCTTTACCGGCCGCTGGTGTTCGATCCACAGGAATCGCGCCGGCGCAGGGCACTGCATCGCAAGAGCCGGGCCGGGCACGCCCGGGGAGATGGCTGATTGTCGCGTGCACGACAGCCCGGGACCTGCAGGCTGCGCTAAGGTGGGGCGTCGAGCGGCATCCGGTGGTGCTACAGTAGGGCAGCAGCGTTTCGGTTGACCGCTACCCCAGTCATACTGCGTCGTACCATGCCACAAGCGGGCACGATCGCCATGTTCCCAGTCCGGAGACTTTGCACCATGGATTTTCGCCTCAGCGAAGAACAACAGGCTTTTGCACAGGCCGCCCGCGAATTCGCCCAGGGCGAACTCGCTCCTCATGCGGCCCAATGGGACGAGGAACATATCTTTCCACGCACGGCTTTCGCCAGGGCCGGGGAACTCGGCTTCTGCGCGATGTATGCGCCAGAATCCATTGGGGGCCTTGGGCTGCCCCGGCTCGACGCCACGCTGGTCTTCGAGGAAATGGCGGCGGTCGATCCATCCACCACGGCCTTCATCACCATTCACAACATGGCCACCTGGATGGTCGGGAGCTGGGCACAGCCCGCCGTCCGGGATCATTGGGGGCCTTTGCTGTCGACCGGCGAAAAGCTGGCTTCCTACTGCCTGACGGAACCCGGTTCGGGTTCGGATGCGGCCTCCCTGGCGACCAGTGCGCGACGAGAGGGTGGCACCTACGTCCTCAACGGCTCGAAGGCTTTCATTTCGGGCGCTGGTGATACCGATGTTCTGGTGGTGATGGCCCGCACGGGTGATTCGGGTCCGCGCGGCATTTCCGCACTTTTGGTTCCCGCCGATAGCGAGGGCATCACCTATGGCCGCAAAGAGAACAAGATGGGCTGGAACAGCCAGTCCACACGTTCCATTACTTTCGAGAACGTCCGTGTTCCGGTGGAAAACCGACTGGGCGAGGAAGGCGAAGGTTTCCGCTTCGCGATGAAGGGCCTGGACGGCGGGCGCATCAACATCGCCACCTGCTCGGTGGGCGCCGCGCAGGGCGCTTACGACGCGGCGCGCCGCTACATGGGGGAACGCCGCCAGTTCGGGAAACCGCTGGCGGATTTCCAGGCGCTGCAGTTCAAGCTGGTCGACTTGTTGAGCAACGTCGTGGCCTCTCGTCAAATGGTCCGGCTGGCGGCCTGCAAGCTGGACGATGGCGATCCTCAGGCGTCGGCCTACTGTGCCATGGCCAAGCGCCTGGCGACCGATCTGTGCTTCCAATCGTGCCTGGATGCCCAGCAGATTCACGGCGGGTATGGCTATCTGAAAGACTACCCGCTGGAGCGGCTCGTGCGAGATACGCGTGTCCATCAGATCCTGGAAGGCACCAACGAAATCATGCGCCTCATCGTCGCGCGCCACATCCTGGCCCACGGGGCGGATTTGCGATGAGCGATCCCGTTCTTTTCCGGGAGATCCCCGCCCGCCAAGGGCGGTGCATCGGCGTGGCGATGCTCAACAGCCCCCAGACGTTGAACGGCCTGTCGCTGCCCATGTGCCAACTGCTCGGGCCCAGGTTGGCCGACTGGGCGGACGATCGCCGGATCGTGGCCATCGTGCTGCACGGAGCTGGAGAAAAGGCCTTCTGTGCGGGCGGCGATCTGCATGCCCTCTATCGCAGCATGCTGGCATATCCCTCGGGGGATGCCTGGGCCAACGTTCCTGCGCGCGAGTTTTTCGAGGCCGAGTACCGCCTGGACTTTCGCATCCATGGCTATCCCAAACCTGTCCTGTGCTGGGGAAGCGGCATTGTGATGGGCGGAGGGGTGGGCCTGATGCTGGGAGCCAGCCATCGGATCGCCACCCGCACGACACGCTTCGCCATGCCGGAAGTCACGATCGGCCTTTATCCTGATGTGGCAGGTACCTGGATGCTGAGCCGACTGCCGCGGGGGCTGGGCACGTTTCTGGCCATGACGGGGGCGCCACTGGGTGCGGCGGACTGCCTGCATTTCGGGCTGGCCGACTGGCTGTGCAAGCCCTCTGACCTGGATGCGGTACTGACCGGCCTGACCGAGACTGACTGGGCTGCCGATCCGGAACGCCATGGCGCCCAGGTCGACGCGGTGCTGCGAGCGCTTCGGGTGCCGGACCCTGAATGCGGTCCTCTCCAGCGCCATTGCGGCGAAATCAGGGCCGCATGTGGCCAGGCGGACTTTGAACGGGTCGGCCAGGCGATCGCCGGTTGGAAGACGCATGACGATCCCTGGCTTGCACACGCGGCGGCGACCTTTCTTGCTGGCTCCCCCGGGTCGGCGCGTCTGGGCCATACCCTGGTGTCGCTCGCGCGCAACCGATCCCTGGCGGAGGCTTTCCAGGCGGAATACATCGCCTCCCTGCATTGCTGCGCGGAGCCGGATTTCCGCGAGGGCATACGCGCCCTGCTCGTAGACAAGGACAAGGCCCCCCGCTGGAATCCGGCCACGCTCGGTCAGGCATCCGCGGAATGGGTGCAGCGGTTTCTGGTGGCGCCGTGGCCGGCGGGGCAGCCTCACCCGCTGGCCGATCTGGCTACCTGAGTACTACGCACCGCTTTTCAAAAATATCACCAGGAGACAATCAATGAGCAGCACGGTAGGATTCATCGGACTGGGCCACATGGGCGGCCCCATGGCCAAAAACCTTTTGAAGGCGGGACACCGCCTGCAGGTCTTCGATCTGGTGCCGGAGGCCCTCCGGTCGCTGACCGATGCGGGGGCTTCGGCCGCACCATCGGCGGCCGAAGCCGTGGCTGGCGTCGATCTGGTCGTCACTATGTTGCCAGCCAGCCGGCACGTCGAGAACCTGTATCTGGGCGGGGGGGGCCTGCTGGAGTCGATCGCCGAGGGCACACTGGTGCTCGAATGCAGCACCATCGCTCCCGAGTCCGCACGCAAGGTTTCCCGGGCTGCGGCGGAGCGCGGCATTTCCATGCTCGATGCGCCGGTGTCCGGCGGGACGGGCGGCGCGGCGGCCGGCACGCTGACATTCATCGTCGGCGGTGAATCCAGGGATCTGGAAGCCGCGCGGCCTTATCTGGAGGTGATGGGCAAGAACATCTTTCATGCTGGCGCCGCCGGGGCGGGGCAGGTTGCGAAGATCTGCAACAACATGATTCTCGGCATCCAGATGGCCGGTACGGCGGAAGCCCTGGCGCTCGGCGTGGCCAATGGGCTGGATCCCAGGACCCTGTCAGACATCATTGCCAAAAGTTCAGGCCGCAATTGGGCGACCGAACTCTACAACCCCTGGCCCGGCGTCATGGAGAATGCACCGGCATCGCACGACTACGCCGGCGGCTTTGGCGTGGACCTGATGCTCAAGGATCTTGGGCTCGCCACCGAGGCGTCCATGCAGGTCAGGGCCACCACGCCGCTGGGCGAGCTGGCCCGTAATCTGTTTGCCTTGCATAGCGCTCAGGGCAACGGGAAGCTGGATTTCTCCAGCATTCTGAAGCTGTATCGCCAGGAAAACTGACTCGCTCCCGGCCTGCAGTCCTGGTTCGCGGGCGGTTGCGGACCGGGCGTCAGGCTGGAGCCGCCTGCGGGTGCAGGGGTCGCAGATCCACCAAGGGTCCGGCGGCGCTTCCCAGAGCGTAGCGGGTGCCGGGCCAGTCGGACAGCGTGATTTCCGCCGCAACGTGCAGGGTCTGTGCATGCAGGGCCGATTCGATCACCCGGCCGACGGGGCCGCGGTCCGGCTCTCCCGCGGCATGGATGTCCCGGGCGTTGCGGTCGACCGGTGCGTTGGAGCGCCACGCCAGCGTCCCATATG
>DATNAI010000097.1:0-2844 GCA_035572875.1 Castellaniella sp.
TGCGGATGTCTTCGGGCTTGCCCTCCGCGATCTTCTTGCCGAAATTGATGACCACGATGCTGTCCGTGACGCTCATCACCACGCTCATGTCGTGTTCCACGAGAATGACCGTGATCCCCGTATCACGAATCGCCCGGATGGTGTCGTTCAGGGCGGCGGATTCCAGTTCGTTCAAACCGGCGGCCGGCTCGTCCAGAATGACGAGTTCCGGTTTGGCCACCAGCGTGCGCGCCATCTCGACGCGGCGCTGTGCCCCATAGGGCAGGGAAGTCGCCATTTCATGCGCGACGTCCAGCAGATCGAGCTGCCGCAGCACGGCATTGGCGCGCTCGATCAGCTCGCGTTCCTCGCGGCGCTGGGCCGCGGTGTTCAGCAGTCCCTGCCACCATTTCTGCCGGATCTGCAGATGTTCGCCGGCGACCACGTTTTCCAGCACGGTCATGTCCGAAAACAGCCGGATCGTCTGGAATGTCCTGCGCACGCCGGCCGCCGCGATCCGGTGCGGCGCCAGGCCGGTGATGTCCTTGCCGTGCCAGCGGATATGGCCGTCGGTGGGGCGGTAGACGCCTGTGATCATGTTGAAGACAGTCGTCTTGCCAGCACCATTGGGGCCGATGAGACCCACGATCTCGCCACGGCGCACGCTGAAACTGAGGTCATCGACAGCTCTCAGCCCGCCGAAACTGATACCGATACCGTCGAGCTCGAGCAGCGTCTCCGGCGCGGACGCCGTCGGGTTCCCGACAGAGGAGGGGGCTTTCATAAGGCCCCCTTGCGGGCGGGCCAGATGCCCTGCGGCCTGAGTATCATGACAAGAATCATGGCGATCCCGAAGGCAAGGTAGCGGTATTGGGCCAGATCGGTGAAGATCTGCGGCACCACGAACATCATGGCGGTACCGAGCAGCACGCCCGGCACGGATGCCTGTCCGCCCACCAGGACGATGGCGAAGAGGACGACCGAGTCCGTGAACTGGAACGAGCCCGGGCTGACGGCCGAGAGCTGCATGGCAAACAGGGTGCCGGCGAGCCCCGCGATTGCGGCCGCCAATGCAAAGGCCGCCACCTTGTAGCCGCGCGCGTTGACCCCCAACGTCGTTGCCGCCAGTTCGTCATACTTGATGTAGCGGAAGGTGCGGCCCAGCGCCGAACGGTCCAGATTTCGCATCAGCCACAGGACGATCGCCAGCACCACCCAATTCAGGTAGAACAGCTCGCTTTGGGAGCCGAACGTCTGGCCAAATACGGAAGGGCCGCTGACGCCGAAGAGGCCGTCGGCTCCGCCGGTGATCCCGAAGACGTTGTTCTGCATGGCCAGCACAAAGATCGCATTGAATCCAATGGTCACTACCAGCAGGTAGTCGCCTCGCAGCTTGACGATGGGTGCCGACAGGATGGCTCCCAGGGCCGCCGACAGGGCGATCGCCACGGGTATCGTCCACAGGATGGGCCAGTTGAAGCTCAGTGACAGGATCGCACTGGTGTAGGCGCCGATCCCGAAGAAGACGGCGTGGCCCATGTCGTACATGCCCGCCCGGCCCAGCACGATGTCCTGCGACAGCGCGACGATGGAATAGATGGCGAAGATGCCGCCGATGGTGATCCACGCGGGCGGAAAGAGCGAGGGGATCGCCAGACCCAGCAACCAGAGCAAAGGGCCGAGGATGCGCAGCGTCCGCGCGACGGTTGAAATCCTGGGTGCCGCGGAAGAGGCAGGGGTCTGGGAATTCACTGGAGTATCCATGACTTACACCTTTTCGGCCACGCGTTCGCCGAGCAGTCCGGAGGGCCGAACCAGCAGGATCGCGATCAGCAGCAGGAACGTGATGGCATCCTGCCAGGAACTGGAGATGTATCCGGCGCCGAAGGCGTTGAACAGGCCCAGGACCAACCCGCCCAGCATGGCGCCCGGGATGTTGCCGATCCCGCCGATGATGGCTGCGATGAAGGCGCTCAGGCCGTAGGACCAGCCCATCGTGAAGTAGGTCTGGCGATAGTAGAGGCCGACGAACAGTCCACCGATGGCACCCAGCACCGGCCCGATGATGAAGACCAGGGCAATCACGCGGTTCACGTTGATGCCCATGAGCCGTGCCGCGTCCTGATCGATGGCCGTGGCGCGGATGGCGGTCCCGAGACGGGTATGATGCACGAAGAAGTACAAGGCGGCCATCAGGATGAAGGCGCCGGCAATGATGACCAGCTGAACGAAACTCAGGTAGGCCCCGCCGATTTGCCACGTGGTCGTGGGCAGGATGTTGCTCGGAAACACCCGCACGTTCGGGCCCCAGATGAGCATCAGCCCATTCTCGATCAGCATCGACGCTCCCAGTGCGGACACGACGGCCGAGAGACGGTGAGCCTTGCGCAGCGGCTTGTAGGCGAGTTGGTCGAGCAGCGTGCCGGCCACACCCACCACGATCATTGCGATCAGGAAAGCCAGCGCCAGCAGTACTGGTGTGGGAAGCCCGCCGAAGACGCCGGAAGTCAGCGTCGTCAGCCCGATGAAGGCGCCCATGATGCAGAGATCACCGTGGGCGAAGTTGATCATCTTCAGCACCCCATAGACCATCGTGTAGCCAAGGGCAATCAGCGCGTAGATGCCGCCGACCGTCACCCCGTTGATGAATTGCTGGAGGACAAAGTCCATGGACGCGTTCCCATAGAGTGCTTGCGGGCCGCGTGGGCCCGGTCAGAGCTGTAGAAAACCGCGCCCGCAATCCGGAGCGGATGCGGGCGCAAGGTCAGGACGAAATCAGTTCGTCGGGTAGATGGTCCGGTAGGTGCCGTCGGATTCGACTTCGAACGCGGACATCGGGCTGCCGATCCGTTCGCCCTTCGCATC
>DATNAI010000098.1:0-3781 GCA_035572875.1 Castellaniella sp.
GGTCGCGAGGGTCGTCGATCTCCGCGAAGATCGACAGAAGGGTCTCCATCGGATGCTCTCCCGTCCACGGAAACCCCCCTCAGAATCCCTTTCCTCTCCGCACGCAAGACCACTTTTTCTTATATGCGATTCCCCTGCCGATAACCGGGTGGGTCCCGCATCACGACCCAGCCCGCCAGCGGGTGGATGCGGAGAGCATGGGCATGCAGCGACTGTGCCACTACGGCGTAGACGATTCGATCCGGCATGGGGTGGTTGATATCATGGGGCGGGACGAAATTATATTGCAACGATATCATGTCGACATGTTATAACCGGGCATGGCCCGTAATCCCCTGCTCCGCGACATGACCACCGCCCCGCGCGACGGCACCACGATCGAGGTCCGGCACGGCCCCCAGCAGGAGCTCGTGCGCGCCCATTGGAGCGGCCAGATCGAGGCCTTCATCGCCGACGACGATCCGGATCGCCGCGCGTTGCATAGAGTCACCGGGTGGCGGCCGACCCAATGGCAGGGCTGACACCGGCGCTCTCGTCAATTCGCACGTCCAGTTCGTCAGCAATGGCGCCGAAGTCCCGGTGCAGGACCTCCATGAATGCGTGCCCCTTGGCAGTCTTGTAGACGAGGACGGTTCTACGATCGAGAGGATTACGGCGGAAACGCAGCAGATCCCGATCGCAAAGGTCGTTCAACGCCTGTGCCACCAGCAGCGGATCGAGCCGCAGTCGTTTGGTGACGGTCTGCGCTGTTTGAGGATCAGTTTCTGCATAGCAGTGCAACAAAACTGAAAGATCATCTACCGATATGTTGTATCCATTTTTAGCCAAATATAACGTGGTTATATGAAGTATTCGTACCATCATAACATCAAGATCGTCAACAAATGTGCGATTCAAGGCATAGCTCTCCAGACGCTGTGTCAACTTTAAAGCGCCCGCGCCCTGGAAAGGTTTCAAGTCGTCAGCCTAAAAATGGACAAGCCATGAATATGCGTTAATAGAATATGAATCTGAATGCATTGTGCGGGGGGCACATGACATCTCGGATGATTAAGGAAATAATGGCCCAGGAGGCCGATAACTCGCCGCGCCCTTTGGACGGCGATCCGATATTCCACCAAGCCTTCGAAGCCGTTCGGCGGCGCTATGATGAGGAAGCCTGGGCCAGTTTAGATCCGCGTGCGAGAACGAAGATGATCTATCAGGAGATACGCCAACGGGATGCAGCCCGCACTCACGTGGCCGCCCGGATTTTGTCAGTTTCCAACTCACCGCGGGCACCCCAACCGGCATTGCCCGCGGGGATCTCCGGCCGGAACCGTTCGTACAGCCGAAAGCCGATCCGGTTGAGTTCGGCCGGCTCATAGCGGGCAGCCAGTTCCTCCATTGCCTCCCGCACCGCGTCGAGCTGGTTGCCGAACGCCTTGGCCAGGTAGCGTTGCACCGCCGCTGGATCGGCGGGCTGATCTCCGTCTGCGGCGCGCAGTTCGCCGTCCGCGTTGGGCAACAGGCGGATGTTCTTTCCCAGGAGGAAAACGGGCACCGTCACGTGATCCGGCGGTAGCTTGGGGGTGTCCGTATCCCGATCGGTCTTCCGCTCCTCCCGGCCAATGCTCCGCGCCTTCACCCGGGCCGCGGAGCCAGCCACGGCACGGCCAAGGGTCAGGGCCGTGTCCCTCGGATGGCCCAGGCGCATAGCGACAATGGTGGCCCATAAGGTGAGCACGGGCGCGCGGTTGACCTTCAGCACCATGATGGGAGCCAAGCAGGACTGGGCCAGGACCGCTACCGGGGAAACCACGCCTCCAGCACTTCCGGCGGGTCAGCTGGCTGGCGGTCGCTGCGCACCAGGCCGGACGGCAGCATGGCGTGGATTTCCGCCAACGTGTCGGCAACGAATACATAGGAGGATGGCGTGCCGATCACCAGGTGGGCCACGATCTTGGCCGGATAAGCGGGTGGATCCCGCATCACCACCCAGCCTGCCAGAGGGTCGATGCGCAGGGCATGGGCGTGGAGCGACCGCGCCCTTGCAGCATCGACGATCCGATCGGGCATGCGCTGGTTGATACCATGGAGCAGGATGGAATTATAGAGCAACGACTCAATGCTGCCTCGTTATAAGCAGGTATGCCCCCAATCCCCTCCTCCGCGACATGGCGAGCGCCCCGCGCGACGGCATAACCATAGAGATCCGGCGGGTTTCAGTTCTTCTTCCTTGGTTCGCGTCGCATGATCGGCCATTGCTGAACCGGACCCACACGGATGAAACTACGCACAGCCCACAATGGTCCGATTTTACAACATGAGCCGGAGCATTTGATATCGCTTGCAATTAGAAGAATCATGCACCATCAGCCACTTAGCAGCAGCCCAATTTACAGGCAGTCTCCAGAAGCCCTTGGGAACGCTGGTTAAACACCATGTAATACAGCAACTTGCCCACAGAGTTATCCACAGGAATGTGGATAACGTTCACCTCCAGCCTATGCATTGACCTGCCACCGGCCCTGATGCTTCGGCGGAGATAAGCTTACGCGAACGGGTTGTGGACGGTCTTCGGCTTGTCGGCCGGCGGCTGTCGCTCAGGCAGTGCCGGATCAGCGGTCAGCGTCTGCACGGCTTGGTCGATGATCACCTTCAGCGCCAGCGCGTGCCGCAGCCCGACCTTGTCGCGGGTGATGTCGAGGCTGCCATACAGCGCCAGCCGGCTGGTTCCGTTCTCGATCGTCAGTTTCTCGATTGCGATTGACGCTGCGTCATCGGCAAAGGGCGTGAGCTTCGTCATGGCAGGCTCCCTCACTTCAGCAGCCAGTCGAACAGCCCCTGTCGCTGTTGGGAATGACGCCCTCGCTGGCCTGTAGACCAATAACGACTCGGTTCGGGCGCGGGTAGCTGCATCGCCGTCCGCTTGACCGCATTGGGCACCCAAGGGAACGGATCCAGGCCAATCGTACGCGACAGCGCCGCGATCGACAGGGTCGTGCAATCCGGGCGGCTGACATTGGGACACATATAGGCCCCCGCACCGCGCGCCACTGGATCGTAGATCGCCTTCCAGGTCGCAGTCGGCACCAACACGCGGCCTTTCAGGGATTGCACCTGCTGGCCCTGGAACGCCGGACCGGTGACCACGTAGAGGTCACCTTCGCGTTCAGCGAGGCGGCGCACCCCCCTCTCAATGCCTTCCCAAAGGCCGCGGTTCAGCTCCGGGGCCTGGGGCACAATGTTGGCCAACGAGAAGCTTTGCTGCTGGGCGACGGGGTCCGGCATGTCGCCCGAGGGCGCCATGTGTCCACGATCAAAACCGGAGCGCACGTAGTCGGCCAGCGTCGCGCGATCGTCCGGCGGCAACTGATCCTCCTCATGGAACTGTCCATCGCGTGTCGTGGCGCGAGCATTCGCCAGCCCCTGTGCCGTCAGATGTTCGGCGGACCACAGCGGGCCGCGGGTGACGCCGGAGGCGAGCACGGCATAGGCTTGGTAGCACAGGGGTGTCGTGCGTGGCGCCAGTTTTGCATTGAGCAGCACGGGCGCCTGGCCGCCGGCAAAGGTCCGATCGCATCCAAAGGCATGAGCTGGCAGCGGTCGATAAAGGACCAGCAGAACGAGGAAAATCCAGCGAGACATGGCGGGCTCAATGGTCGCGGTGGAATTGGACGTCAAGACGGAGCATTCGGCCGCCTCGGTCAGGCGTCGAGCGGGGAATCGCTTGATATCAAGACGCCAACTCCGCGACCTCAGATCGCGCCGGGCGCCTGACTCTACGCGGAGTGATTTT
>DATNAI010000099.1:0-7464 GCA_035572875.1 Castellaniella sp.
GGCCCCGTAGGCTACCGCCAGGCTGTCCACATGGGCCGCATGGGCCATCTGGATGTCATGGGTAGTGTCGCCCACCATGATCACCTCGCCGGGCGCCAGGGCCAGTTCCACCATGAGCTGTTCCAGCATGTCGGGATCGGGCTTGCCGCGCGCCTCGTCCGCGCAGCGGGTGGCATCGAAGACGGACTGCAGGCCCAGGCGTTCGATGGTTGCATCCAGCCCGCGACGGCTCTTGCCGGTGGCCACGCCGAGGATGGTCCCGCTGCCGCGCAGCTCGCGCAGCAGCGTCATCTGCCCCTCGAACAACACGATATCGTGCTGCAATTCCCGGAAATGGGTCTTGTACCGCTCGATGAAGGCATCGACACGGTCGGCATGCAGATCGGGCAGCAATCGATACAGGGCCGCCTGCAGCGACAGGCCGATCACCCAGCCGGCTTCCCGGACGGTCGGTTCGCGCAGGCCCAGGTCGCGGCAGGCCTCGATCAGCGCGCCGGTAATGTGATGGGTGGAATCCATCAGCGTGCCGTCCCAGTCGAAAATCACCGCGCGGTAGGGCCCGAAGCCGCCGCCCGCGGCCAACCGCGCGCGCGACGGGTCCACCCCCGGCTCGAAAGAGCGTTGCGCGCCCATCTCAGCCCGCCTTTTCCAGACGCCGCAGCAGCGCTTCGCAATCCGGCGGGAGCGGAGCCCGCAGCTGCAGCAGGTCACCCGTGACGGGATGCGGAATGTCGAGGCTGCACGCATGCAGGAACATCCGCCGGAACCCCTGAGACGACAGGGCGGCGCGAATGCCGTCGGGGCCATATTTCTCGTCGCCGGCGATGGGATGGCCCTGCGAGGCCAGATGCACGCGGATCTGGTGGGTGCGGCCGGTGCGAAGCTCGGCTTCCACCAGCGACCACGCCCCGCCATACCGATGCCGCAGCGCGATGATCGTGTGGGCCGCCTTCCCCAGCGCGTCCACACGCACGCGTCGCTCCCCCGAAGGAGTCAGGTACTTGAGCAACGGCAACCGGATATGCTGGCGATCATTGACCCAATCCCCCACCACCAGGGCGAGATAGCGTTTATGGCCCAGGTGCTCACGCATCATGTCATGCAAGGCCACCAACGCCTTGCGGCTGCGGGCGACCATCAGGACCCCGGAGGTTTCCCGGTCCAGGCGATGAACGAGCTCCAGCAGCGGCTCCTGGGGGCGCGCGGCACGCAACTGCTCGATGACGCCGAAGGAAACCCCGCTGCCGCCATGCACGGCCACGCCGGCGGGTTTGTCCACCACCAGGAGATGCGCGTCTTCGTAAATGACCGGAAAGTTTGCCGGCGGCGCCGGACGGCGCGCGCCCGGGTCCGGCAGACGTAACGGTGGAATGCGGACGTGGTCACCGGCCTCGAGGCGCGTGTCGGCCCGGCAACGGCCTTTGTTCACCCTGACCTGGCCGTCGCGGATGGCTTTGTACACATGACTTTTGGGCACGCCCTTGCATTCCCGCAACAGAAAATTATCCAGGCGCTGACCAGCCTGTTCGGTCCCCACCGACACCAGTCGCACGGTCGGCGCGACACGGGGAGAAACAACTACTTTGCGCAAGGGGGAAAGCGTCATATAATCGCAACAGCCTGTAGAGGCCCGGAACCACCGACGTAGAGACGCCCAATGCGCATCTCCGTCAGACAGCAGGGATCACATTGTACTGCCCAGGTTCCAGGTCTTCGGGTCCCCGGTCGCCGGCCTGTCCCGGTTTCGTGCATGCGCCTCAATGCCAATGCAGGAATCGACAGATTGCCGCGTGCGACGTTGCAGATTTCTGCTCGCTCTTCCGCACCGGGCGCGATCCTCTGGAACGCGTCCGCAGTTCCCAGCAAACTTTCGTCAATCACCATCGTGCCCTTGACCTCCCTGCTGCCAGAACCTCGCGCCCGTTGGCGCGCCGTGCCTCATACCCGGAAGGTCGGCGCGGCGTAACTGGCCGGCACCGTCCGTCTCCCGCAGACTGCAGCGCTGTACACCGGGCGACCCGTGGTCGCGCGTCGAACCCGACGCGCCCTGACAACGGAGAAACCCACTCATGAAACGCATGCTGTTCAATGCGACGCACCAAGAAGAATTACGCGTCGCGATTGTCGATGGCCAAAAACTCATCGACCTGGACATCGAAACCGCCGGGCGCGAACAGCGCAAGGGCAACATCTACAAAGGGGTCATCACCCGCATCGAACCGGGCCTCGAAGCCTGCTTCGTCAATTATGGCGAAGAACGCCACGGCTTCCTGCCCTTCAAGGAAGTCGCCAGGAGCTACTTCAAGGAAGGCGTAGACGTGCGCACGGCGCGCATCCAGGACGCACTTGCCGAAGGCCAGGAACTCATCATCCAGGTCGAAAAGGAAGAACGCGGGAACAAGGGCGCTGCACTGACCACCTTCATCTCGCTGGCCGGGCGCTATCTGGTCCTGATGCCGAACAATCCACGCGGGGGCGGTGTCTCACGTCGCGTCGAAGGCGACGACCGCCAGGAACTGCGCGATACCATGGATCAGCTCGAGGTGCCCTCGGGCATGAGCATGATCGCGCGCACGGCTGGCATCGGCCGCGGCGTCGAGGAACTGCAATGGGACCTCAACTACCTGCTGCAGCTCTGGACCGCCATCGATGGTGCCGCGCGCGAAAACAAGGCCCCTATCCTGATCTACCTGGAATCCAGCCTGGTCATCCGCGCCATCCGCGACTACTTCTCGCCCGAGATCGGCGAAATCCTGGTCGACACTGACGACATCCACGACCAGGCCACGGCCTTCATGAGCGTGGTCATGCCGGACAACGTCAACCGCGTGAAACGCTATCAGGACGACGTACCGCTGTTCTCGCGCTTCCAGATCGAGCACCAGATCGAGACGGCCTATTCCCGCACGGTCACGCTGCCGTCGGGCGGCTCCATCGTCATCGACCACACGGAAGCCCTGGTTGCCGTGGACGTGAACTCTGCCCGCTCGACACGCGGTGCCGACATCGAGGAAACGGCGCTGCGCACGAACGTCGAGGCGGCCGATGAGGTCGCGCGCCAATTGCGCCTGCGCGACCTGGGTGGGCTGATCGTGATCGACTTCATCGACATGGAGGAGACCAAGAACCAGCGCACCGTGGAACAGCGCTTGCGCGACGCCCTGCACTTTGATCGCGCCCGCGTCCAGATGGGCAAGATCTCGCGCTTCGGGCTGATGGAACTATCCCGCCAGCGCCTGCGCCCCGCCCTGAACGAAGGTTCGCACGTCACCTGCCCGCGCTGCACGGGGACCGGTGTGATCCGCGATGCGGAATCCAGCGCGCTTCACGTGCTGCGGCTGCTGCAGGAAGAAGCCATGAAGGAAGGCACGGCCGCCCTGCATGCGCAGGTGCCGGTCGACGTGGCCACATTCCTGCTCAACGAGAAGCGGCACGACATCAGCCAGATCGAATCGCGCCTGAAGGTCAACCTGGTGTTGATCCCCAACAAGAATCTGGAAACTCCGCATCATCACATCGAGCGCCTGCGCCACGACGATCCTCGGCTGGACGAGAGCAAGACCAGCTTCGAGCTCGTCGAGGAGCCCGAAGAGAAACTCATCTGGCAGCCCAACCGGGCCCAGGAAGCCAAACCGCGTCCCGAAGCGCTGGTCAAGGGGATCCAGCCCGCCCAGCCGGCGCCCCATCATGTGGAACGGCTGCCCCAGCCAGAGAACACCGTGCCGGCCGCCGCCCCTGCCTCGCAAGCCGCGTCCGGAGGCCTGATCAAGCGGCTCTTCGGATGGCTCGGCGGTGCCGCACAACCGGCCGCGCCGGCTGCCGAAACGCCCGCCGCACCCGCCAAACCGGAGACCGCTTCCGAACGCCGGCGCAGCGCGAACGGACGCTCCGGCCGCCGAGGTGATCGCCGTCCGGAAGGACGGGGTGAACGGGGCGCACACGCGGGCCGCGCCGAACGGGCGGAGCGGACCGAACGGGCGGAGCGGACCGAACGCACGGATCGCGCCGAGCGGCCCGAACGATCGGCCGAGAACCGCCACCGTCGTGAACGCACGACCGAACGCGACACCGGCGACCGCGCAGCAGTCCAGACCTCGGCCACCGAGATCAGCCCGGAAGCCGTCGGCACAGAAGCCGGCGAATCGCGCCGTGGCCGCAACCGCCGCGGCCGGGGCCGCCATCGGCAGGAAGAAGGCACGCCGCGCGACGATGAGTCGCTGGACACGGTCATCACCGCTGACGACGCCGAAACCGCTGCTGCAGCACCGGTAGAGTCCGCACCGGCACAGGCCGAACCCGCCGCCGGAGACGATTCGGACTCGCGCACGGCCGGCCCCGACGTGGACCTCGAAAACGACGGAAACGCTGAAATTCCCGACCCGGAACGCAAGCGCCGCCGCCGTCGCGGTCGCCGTGGCCGCCGCGGCGGTGAGGCAGGCGAGGCTCAATCCGGCGAGCAGTCGTCGACCGAAGAAGACGGTGGCGCGCCTCTGGCGACCCACGAGACGCCCCACTTCGAACCGGAAGCAATGAGCCAGCCGCAGTCGCACGACGCGCCGGTTTCCGCCGCAGCGCCGCTGCGCACTGGCGAAGCCGTTGAATCGGAGCAGGGAGCCGCGCCCCAGGCGCAGGCAGTCGCGTTCGAACCACAAGCGGAAGCGCCTGCCGCGGAGCCGGAAGCCCAGGCGCCTGCGGCACAATGGGAAACGCGGCACGCCGAACCTGAGGAGCAGACACCGGCGGAACCGCTGGCTGAGACGGTCCCGGAAGCGGCAGACACGGAACCTGTCCCGCCCGCGGCGGCGCACGGCGCGCATCCCATCATCGTGCCGCCCGCCGAGGAGGCCCTGGCCGCCGCCGGGATGCAAATGGTGGAAACCCGGCCGGACACGCCCGCGTCTGCGGAACCGGAGGCGCCTGCCAAGCCGCTGGGCCGCCCTCGCAAGCCGCGCGCGGTCGTGGAAAGCGAACCCATGCAGCAGGTGGAAACGCACTAGGCGACTCTGCCGGGGCGTCCAACGACCCGCGACGGCCGTATAGCTTGCAAACAAAGCCTGGAAGTCCGTACGGACCTCCAGGCTTTTCTTTGCCAGGCATCCACGTGAGGCGCCTTGTTTCCGCCTGGCGGCGAGGAGTCCAGGGCGGCAAATCGCGGCCCTCTCCCCCAAGGCGCTACGGCGGCCCTTCCGTCGAGATCGCCAATGGCCTAAAGTGAATGACTCCATGCGGACGGATGGAAATTGGTCCCCGGCCGTCATCAACCATGAGGAACCCACCGTGAAACTCTTACGCTTTGGCCCCAAGGGGGCGGAAAAACCCGGCGCATTGGACGCCCAGGGACATCTGCGCGACCTGTCCGGAATCGTTTCGGACTGGACCCCCGACTGGCTATCGCCCGAACGGCTTCAATCCATCCAGGCCATTGACCTGACGAAGCTGCCAACCGTCAACGGCGCTCCGCGCCTGGGAACGCCCGTCGCCGGCTCCCGCCAGTTCGTGGCCATCGGCCTGAATTACCGCAAGCACGCCGAAGAGTCCGGGATGGAACTCCCCAAGGAGCCTGTGGTCTTCAACAAGGCGATTCCGTGCCTGAGCGGTCCCAACGATGACATCGTGCTGCCGGCCGGATCCACGGAAACCGACTGGGAAATCGAACTGGGATTCGTCATGGGAGCCACCGCCCGGAATGTGTCCGAAGCGAACGCCCTGGGCCTGGTTGCGGGCTACTGCCTCGCCAATGACGTCTCGGAGCGGGACTGGCAGCTGAAGCGCGGCGGCCAGTGGACCAAGGGCAAAAGTTTCGACACGTTCGGCCCGATCGGGCCGTGGCTGGTCACGGCTGACGAAATTCCGAACCCTCAGACACTGAACATGGAACTGAAGGTCAATGGCCAGGTCCGCCAGCACAGCAACACGGCCGACATGATTTTTCCGGTGGCCTACCTGGTGTCGTACCTGAGCCGCTTCATGACCTTGCTTCCGGGTGATGTGGTCATCACCGGCACGCCGTCGGGCGTGGGCCTGGGCATGAAGCCCCAGCAGTTCCTGAAAAAAGGCGACACCGTGACGCTGGCCATGGACAAGCTGGGGACGCAGAATCAAAAAGTGGTGTAACGCAAAAGACGGGACCGCAATCGCACGGTGCCCGATCGGAGCCGATGCGATTGCGGGCAACCGCCAAAGTCAGGAGACAACCATGATCCCATCTTCGGATCCGCCGTCGCGCCGGCCGGGCGTTCTGGCGGCGCATTCGGTCCATGAATTCGTCTTCAGCGTGCCCGATCTGGCCGCTGCCCGGCAGTTCTACGAATCCTTCGGACTGGATGTGCGCGACGAAGACGGCGCGCTGGGCCTCTACACCTTCGGCAACCCGCACCGCTGGGGCCGCATCCTGCGTGGCGCCGTCAAGCGATTGCTCTGGATCACCTGGGGTGTCTTTGCCGACGACCTGAAGGCCTTCCACACGCGGATCGAGACTCTGCATGTTCCACGCATCCCCCGCCCGGTACAGGCTGGCACCGAAGGCGATTTCTGGATCGCGGGCCCCGACGGGCTCGCCCACCAGATCGTGGTGGCCGAAAAAACCTCTCCCAGCCACAAGGCGGCACGCATCTTCCCCCCGGAGTCCAGCACCCGGGGCCGCTCACCGCACCGAAACCAGATCTGGACCGTGCAACCCCGGCGGCTGTCGCACATCCTGCTGTTTTCGCCCGATGTGGACCTTGGGCTGGCGTTCTATGAGAACGTGCTGGGGCTGCGTCTGTCGGACCGTTCAGGATCGATCATCGCCTTCATTCACACGCCGCACGGCAGCGACCATCACCTGATCGCGATTGCGAAATCGGGAGGCTACGGGCTGCATCACTGCAGCTGGGACGTCGCCTCCATCGACGACGTCGGGCTGGGGTCACAGCAGATGGCCAACGCGGGCCATCCGCGCGGCTGGGGGTTGGGCCGGCACGTGCTGGGTTCGAACTATTTCCGCTATGTGCGCGACCCCTGGGGCGGCTACGCGGAATATTCCTTCGACATCGACTATGTGTCCGCCAACGTGGACTGGCCGGCCGGCGATTACCCGCCGGAAGACTCGCTGTACGTCTGGGGTCCGCCCGTGCCCGATGACTTCATCGTCAACTACGAACTCCAGTCCGACCCGGAGTGTTCTGGCTCGGCCGGCCCCCGGCATAGCGGACCGGTACCCGCCGATCAGTGACGATGCGGACACGCCTAGGCAAGCTGCCCCACGACCTCGATCGGCTGGCGCGTGAACAGCGCCAGCAGATGCGCGACTTCGGCACGCATCTCGCGCCTGTCCACCACTCGATCGATCGCACCCTTGGCCAGCAGCAGTTCCGCGCGCTGGAAGCCTTCGGGAAGTTTTTCGCGCACCGTCTGTTCGATTACGCGTGGCCCGGCAAAGCCGATCAGCGCATTGGGTTCCGCGATCACCACGTCGCCCATGAA
>DATNAI010000100.1:0-4261 GCA_035572875.1 Castellaniella sp.
GTAGGTCTTGCTCAGCTCGGTGACTGAAATGACGGTCGGGGTGGGGCGGGTTTCCATGGTTGGGAAGAATACGTGCGAACGAGCATCACATTCAAGCTGTTTCTGGCCCTGCTCGCGACCAGCATCGTCGTGGCGCTCGCCATGGGCGGTGCGGTTCGCTACAGCTTTGACAGCGGCTTTGATGATTACATCCAGGAGCGCGAGCACCAGAGGCTGGACGATCTGGCCCAGGCGCTGGCGGTCGACTATGCCGAGGCAGGCGGCTGGGGGTTTCTCCAGTCCGATCATAACCGCTGGTGGCGCACTCTGCGGCTGGCGCGCCGCGAGGTCCAGGGATCGCCTGCGGCTGACCCGAGACTGCCGCCGTTTCGGGTGATGCTGGTGGATGTGGACCAGCACTGGCTCGCGGGTCCGCGCCTGCGTCCCGGGGCGGACTGGCGCCGCTACCCTGTGAAGGTCGCGGACCGGACGGTCGGCTGGCTGGTCAGCCCGCCGCTGGTTCCCACGGTCATCAACGACGAGATCGACCGGGAGTTTCAGTCCCGCCAGTTGCGCGCGACCTGGATCATCGTCGGCCTGTCGGTGCTTCTGGCGGCGCTGGTCGGCCTGTGGCTGGCGCGCGCGCTGCTGGGGCCGGTGAAGCGGATCGCCGAGGCCACGCACAGGCTCGCGAGCGGCGACTATGCCACGCGGGTCCAGATCGGCTCGCGCGACGAACTGGGGCGTCTGGCGCTGGATTTCAACCGGCTGGCGCACAGCCTGGGGCGCAACGAGCGGCTGCGCCGCGAGTGGATGGCCGACGTCTCCCACGAGCTGCGCACGCCCCTGGCCGTGCTGCGCGGCGAAATCGAGGCTTTGCAGGACGGGCTACGCCCGCTGGATGTCGCCGCGCTGGCCTCGCTGGCCCACGAGGTCCGCCAATTGAGCGATCTCATCGATGACCTCTACGAACTTTCGCTGGCCGACGCGGGCGCGCTGAACTACCACATGCAGCCGCTGGACCTGTCCCGGGTCGTGTCACAGGCCGTCGATGCGGTGCGCGAGCGCTTCGTCCGCCAGGGTCTGACGATCACCACGGAGCTTGAGGACGGCCTGGTGATCCAGGGTGATGAGCGCCGCCTGTCGCAGCTTCTCTCCAATGTGCTCGAAAACAGCTTGCGCTATACCGACGCGCCGGGGCGGGTGCGCATTCGCGCCTGCCGCGCCGGACCCGGCCTGATGCTCGAGATCGCCGACAGCGCGCCCGGGGTCGGCCCGGACCAGTTGCCTCGGCTCTTCGATCGCCTCTATCGGGCCGAACCGTCGCGCAGCCGCGCACATGGCGGCGCGGGGCTGGGCTTGTCGATCTGCCGCCACATTGCACAAGCCCACGGCGCCCATATCCGGGCGCTGGCGTCCGACTTGGGCGGCGTGGCGATCCGGCTGGAATGGCCGGTTTTTGCACCGGACGAGGAGTGACTCATGCGTATCCTGGTTGTAGAAGACGAACCGAAGCTTGCCGAGATCCTGCGGACCTATCTGCGGGCCGCCGGCTATGAGGTCGAATGCGTGGCCGACGGCCTGAAGGTCATGGACAGCGTGCGGCAGGCGCTTCCGGATCTGGTGCTGCTCGATCTGATGTTGCCGGGGCGAGATGGGCTGGACGTCTGCCGGGACATTTGCGCCTATGCCCCGGTACCCATCATCATGGTGACGGCCCGCACCGAAGAAATCGACCGGCTCCTGGGGCTGGAACTGGGGGCCGACGACTACATCTGCAAGCCCTACAGCCCGCGCGAGGTGGTGGCGCGCGTGAAGGCGGTGCTGCGGCGCGTCCAGGAGCGCCCCGGGCCCGCGGGCGCCACTGGAGCGGACGGGCTGGAAGTCGAACCCTCAGCCTACCTGGCGCGGCTGGACGGGGTGGTGCTGGATCTCACGCCCGCCGAATTCCGGCTGCTGGCATTGCTGGCCAGTCACCCGGGACGGATTTTTTCCCGCGATCAGGTGCTCGATGGACTGTACGACGACCACCGGATCGTGACGGACCGTGCCGTGGACAGCCATGTCAAGAATCTGCGCCGCAAACTCGCGCAGGTGCGGCCGGGGCGCGACCTGATCCGTTCGGTGTACGGCGTGGGTTACCGGCTCGATCTGTCGGCCGATGCTGACGAATCTCCATGAATCCTGCACAATTCGTCCATGCTTGCGCCTCAGTTCGCTCCTAATCTGTACCCATCGCGGCTTCCACCGGAGGCTGCACCACAAGAGGACGAACAACATGGCTTCCACTTTCTCACGCACCTATTCCACACTGGCCCTGGTCGCTGCAATGGCGGCCGCTCCGTTGATCGCCACGGCGGCCACCGACGGGCCGTCCGACAGCAATTGGCCGCGTCATCACCAGAAGATGCATCGTGGCCATGGCATGGAGGGCGGCTGGGGTGCGCCCATGCTGCGCAAGCTGAATCTGACGCAGGCGCAGCAGGACCAGATCTTCAAGATCCGTCACGACCAGGCGCAGGCATTCTATGACCAGCACAAGGCGGTTCGGGCCGCGCGCAAATCCCTGCGCGAGCTGACCATGGCCGATTCCTTCGATCAGGCGAAGGCCCAGCAGGCGGCGCAGGCGATCGGCCAGGCCGACGCTCAACTCGCGTTGCTGCGCGCAGAGACGCAGGCTCAGATTCGCGCCGTGCTCACGCCCGAACAGCGTCAGCAATTGGCCGACCAGCGCGCCGGCCGGCGTGGCAACCACGCCAAGCCCACGCAGTCCTGATCGATTTCCGGGATTGCCCGACACCCGGTGGCCGTCAGGCCGCCGGGTGTTTGCGTTCTGTCATGGGGAATCAGCGGGCGAACAAAGTGCCGACCGATTCGAAGTGGCGGCGGTAGTAGGGACTCGACAGATCGTCGATTCTCACCCGGCCGCCTGTGGACGGCGCATTGATGAAACGGTTGTCGCCCAGGTAGATCCCCATGTGGGAATTCGGTTCACCCGTCGTGTTGAAGAACACCAGGTCCCCCGGTTTCAACTGGCTGCGCGCCACCGGCCGGCTCATGCGGGCGATGCGCTCCGTGCTGTGCGGCAAGGCGGTATCGGTGGCCGCTCCGAACACGTATTTCACCAGGCCGCTGCAGTCGAACCCCTGTTGAACGTGGGTACCGCCGTAGCGGTAGCGCGTATCCAGCAGGCTCATCGCCGTCATCACGACCTCCGTGCGCTGCGCAGGATTGATGTTCGGATTGCGTTCCGCCGTGTGGCGTCCCCGACCGCCGGGGCCGGCGCAAGCAGCCAGCAGCACACACAGCAGGAAGGCGAGCCAGATGCGGATCAGAGACTGCGTCGCGGCCGAATGGGCGGTCATGGCGCGTCCCTGTGCTCAAGCCTTGCGGCCTTCGGGCCCATCGGGCCAGTAGTAGCTGTCTGGCAGTTTGCGTGATCCGAAGATCGCCTGCCCGACCCGCACGGTGGTCGAGCCTTCTTCGATGGCCCACTCGAAGTCGCCCGACATACCCATGGACAATTCGGCGAAGGCCTCGCCTTGCGGCGCGTCCTGGCGCAGCATGTCGCGCAGTTCCCTGAGTCGGACGAAACAGGGCCGGACCTGGGCCTGGTCGGCGGAAAACAGCGCCAGGGTCATCAGCCCGCGCACCCGCAGCGAGCCGTATGCCGGCAGCGCCTTTGCGAAAGCCAGCACGTCCGCCGGAGGCAGCCCGAACTTGCTGTCTTCGCGCGAGGTGTTGACCTGTACGAATACATCCAGCTCGCGTCCTTCTTCCTGTAGGCGCCGGTCCAGTGCCTCCGCCACGCGCAGATTGTCCAGCGCCTGGAACTCGCGCGCGAAGCGGGCGACGAATTTGGCCTTGTTGGTCTGCAGGTGGCCGATCACCGCCCACTCCAGATCGCCCAGATCCGACAGCGTTTCCCATTTGCCATAGGCTTCCTGGACCTTGTTTTCGCCCAGCAGGCGGCAACCGGCCTGGTACGCCATGCGAATGCGGTTCTCATCCACGGTCTTGCTCACGGGCAGCAGGCGAACCTCGGACGGCGCGCGGCCGGCACGCATGCAGGCCACCTCGATGCGCGCCTGGATATCCGCGATATTGGCCTGGATTTCCTGGAAAGTCGCGGCCTTTTCATACAGCGGACGCGGGGCGGGCGCAGCAACAGCATTCATCGGTAACCGGATCCTGCAAAAGAAACCAAATCGGGGGCTCTTTCAGGATACCCTCAATCCGCCGGAGCTGCGCGTTTTTGGCCGTGCACGGGACGGCATCCGCG
>DATNAI010000101.1:0-6517 GCA_035572875.1 Castellaniella sp.
GCATATCGACCATGGCTGGCAATTCCCTGGGTACCTTGTTTCGCGTGACCAATTTCGGCGAATCTCACGGGCCGGCCATTGGCGCTGTGGTGGACGGCTGCCCGCCGGGACTGGCGCTGGCGGAATCGGATATACAGATCCAATTGGACCGCCGCCGCCCTGGCACCTCGCGCCACGTCACCCAGCGCCGCGAGCCGGACATAGTCGAGATCCTGTCGGGCGTGTTCGAAGGGCAGACCACTGGCACGCCGATCAGCCTGGTGATCCGCAATACTGATGCGCGCAGCAAGGACTATCGCAATATCGCCGAGACCTTCCGGCCCGGCCATGCCGACTACACCTACTGGAAGAAGTACGGCATCCGCGATCCTCGAGGAGGCGGCCGATCCTCGGCGCGGCTGACCGCTCCCACAGTCGCGGCTGGCGCCATCGCGCGCAAATGGCTGCAGCAGGAACACGGGGTCGTCATTCGCGGCTACATGAGCCAGCTTGGGCCCATCCGGATTCCCTTCGAGTCGTGGGATTCCGTCGAGCAGAATCCATTCTACGCACCCAATGCCGGCATCGTGCCGGAACTGGAGGCTTTCATGGATCAGCTTCGCCATGACGGGGATTCCATCGGAGCCCGTATCGAGGTGGTCGCCGAAGGCGTGCCCGCCGGCTGGGGCGAGCCTATCTACGACCGGCTGGATGCCGACATCGCCCATGCGATGATGGGCCTGAATGCGGTCAAGGGGGTGTCCATCGGGTCGGGATTCGATTGCATTGCCATGCGGGGATCGGAACATGGCGATGAGCTCAGCCCGGACGGTTTCCTGGGCAATCACGCCGGTGGCGTCCTGGGGGGTATTTCCTCCGGCCAGCCGCTGAACGTCTCGCTGGCCATCAAACCCACCTCCAGCATCCGGATTGAGCGCCATTCCGTGAACAAGGCCAACGAGCCCGTCCTGGTACAGACGCTGGGGCGGCATGATCCCTGTGTCGCCATCCGCGCCACGCCCATTGCCGAGGCGCTCCTCGCCATCGTGCTCATGGATCACGCACTGCGCCATCGAGGCCAGTGCGCAACGGGATCGCTGCCAGCGCCCGGCGGGCTGTGACGCTGCCGGTCTTCCTCCCAGTTACCCGTAATACTAGGATGGCGGCTTGACTTGTCCAGCGCGGCCAGGCTGTCATAATAGTTTTGGCCGCCGGGCCGGCCGTTGCCGATGACAGCCTTGTGGACTGAGACAGGCGCAACTTCCTTTGCCGGCGCGATTGTTTTTTCGAGGTCACGACCATGCCCCAAACACTGTATGACAAGCTCTGGGATGCCCATGTGGTTCACCAGGGATCCGACGGTACCTGTCTCCTGTACATTGATCGCCATCTGGTGCACGAAGTGACCAGTCCGCAAGCTTTCGAGGGTCTGCAGCTGGCCGGCCGCAAGCCTTGGCGCATTGCGGCCAACCTGGCGGTATCGGATCACAATGTCCCCACCACCGACCGGGCGCAAGGGATCCAGGATCCGGTCTCGCGGCTGCAGGTGGATACGCTGGACCAGAACTGCGAAACCTGGGGTATCACGCAGTTCCGCATGAACGACCCGCGTCAGGGCATCGTGCATATCATCGGACCCGAGCAGGGTGCCACGCTGCCGGGCATGACCGTGGTGTGCGGCGACTCGCACACCAGTACGCACGGCGCGATGGGAGCGCTGGCCTTCGGCATCGGGACATCCGAAGTCGAGCACGTCCTGGCCACCCAGACGCTGCTCATGAAAAAAAGCCGAAACATGCTGGTGCGCGTGGAAGGCCAGCTCCCGTTCGGCTGCACGGCCAAGGACCTGATCCTGTATGTGATCGGCCAGATCGGTACGGCGGGCGGCACGGGCCACGCCATCGAATTCGGCGGCAGTGCGGTCCGTGCGCTGTCCATGGAAGGCCGCATGACGATTTGCAATATGGCCATCGAGGCCGGTGCGCGTTCGGGCATGGTGGCGGTGGACCAGACCACCATCGATTACTTCAAGGGGCGTCCCTACGCTCCTGAGGGAGCGCAATGGGATCAGGCCGTTGCCTACTGGGGCACGCTTCACTCGGACGAGGGCGCCCATTTCGACCGCGTGGTGGAGATCGATGCCGCCCGCATCGAGCCTCAAGTGAGCTGGGGGACGTCGCCGGAGATGGTCACGACGATAAACGGCCGGGTTCCGGATCCCGAGGCTGAGGCCGACGCTGTTCGACGCAAGGGCATGGAGCGCGCGCTGCAGTACATGGATCTCAAGCCTGGCACTCCCATGGCGGCCATTCCCGTGGACAAAGTGTTCATTGGTTCGTGCACCAATGCCAGAATTGAAGATCTTCGAGCTGCCGCAGCTGTGGCAAGAGGACACAAGGTCGCGGCCAGCGTGAAGCTGGCCATGGTGGTGCCGGGATCCGGGCTGGTGAAGTCACAGGCAGAAAAAGAAGGCCTGGACCAGATATTCGTGGCGGCGGGTTTCGAATGGCGCGAGCCGGGTTGTTCCATGTGTCTGGCCATGAATGCCGACCGGCTGGAACCGGGCGAACGCTGTGCTTCCACGTCGAACCGAAATTTCGAAGGGCGCCAGGGACAGGGCGGGCGCACGCATCTGGTGAGTCCGGCCATGGCGGCCGCCGCCGCCGTTGCGGGCCATTTCGTCGACGTGCGCACTTTTTAATAGGATTCCATCATGCAAGCCTTTACGACGCGTCGGGGCCTGGTGGCGCCTCTGGATCGGGAAAACGTCGACACCGATCTCATCATTCCCAAGCAGTTCCTGAAATCCATCAGACGGTCAGGGTTCGGGCCCAACCTGTTCGACGAGCTGCGTTACCTGGACCACGGCGAGCCTGGAATGGACAACAGCCAGCGCCCGCTGAACCCGGATTTCGTACTGAATCGCCCGCGTTACCGGGGTGCTTCCATCCTGCTCGGACGCAAGAACTTCGGCTGCGGTTCGAGCCGGGAGCACGCGCCCTGGGCGTTGCAGCAATACGGGTTTCGCGCCCTGATTGCGCCGTCCTACGCGGACATTTTCTTCAACAACAGCTTCAAGAACGGATTGTTGCCCATCGTGCTGCCAAGCGACGTGGTGGACAGCCTGTTTTCGGCCGTGGAACGCAGCTCTGGCTATGAGCTGACAGTGGATCTCGCCGACCAGCGCGTGACAGCACCGGACGGCCAGTCCTGGACTTTCGAGGTGGACGGCTACCGGAAGGAATCGCTGCTCAAGGGCCTGGACGAGATCGGCCAGACGCTGCTCCACGCGGATCAGATCCGTGCCTTCGAGGCCCAGCGCCTCGCGAACCAGCCCTGGCTGGACAAAGCGGTTCCGGCAGCCCGCTGAGCGGGCTTTCATTCGCGGAAATCTTCATGACTTCTCGTATTGCAGTATTGCCGGGCGATGGAATCGGCCCGGAGATTGTGGCCCAGGCCGTGCGCGTCTTGCGGGCCCTGGATCTGGACCTGGAATTTGCCGAAGCGCCCGTGGGTGGCGCGGCCTATGCGGCACTGGGACACCCTTTGCCTCAGAGCACTCTGGATCTGGCGCTGAAGTCCGATGCCGTGCTGTTTGGCGCCGTGGGCGACTGGAAATATGACCATCTGGAGCGGAGCTTGCGCCCGGAGCAGGCGGTGCTCGGCCTGCGCAAGGCTCTGGGGCTTTTTGCCAATCTGCGCCCCGCCATCCTGTACCCTGAACTGGCCAATGCGTCGTCGCTCAAGGCCGATATCGTGGCGGGCCTCAACATTCTGATTGTGCGCGAGCTGACGGGGGACATCTATTTTGGTCAGCCGCGCGGTGTGCGGACCGTCTCTGACGGGCCGTTCGCCGGCGAGCGGCAGGGTTACGACACCATGCATTATGCAGAGTCGGAAATCCGTCGCATTGCGCACGTAGCCTTTCGGGCCGCGGCAGCACGCAGCGGCAAGCTTTGCAGCGTCGATAAGGCCAATGTACTGGAGACGTCCCAGTTCTGGCGCGACATCATGGAAGACGTGGCACGCGACTACCCACAGGTGTCCCTGTCGCACATGTACGTGGATAATGCTGCCATGCAGCTCGTGCGCGCCCCCAAAGCGTTCGATGTCGTTGTGACCGGAAACTTGTTCGGCGACATTCTGTCCGATGAAGCGGCCATGCTCACCGGCTCGATCGGCATGTTGCCTTCCGCGTCGCTGAATGCGAGCAAACAGGGGTTGTATGAACCCAGTCATGGCTCGGCCCCCGACATCGCCGGGCAAGACATTGCCAATCCTCTGGCGACCATCCTGTCGGCGGCCATGATGTTGCGGTATTCGCTGGATCAGCCGGCTGCGGCTGATCGCGTGGAAGCGGCCGTTCAGGCCGTCCTGTCCCGCGGTTTGCGTACAAGCGACATTCATGAGGCCGGAACCACGCGGGTTTCGACCTCCGGGATGGGCGATGCCGTGTTACAGGCATTAGAATAAGCAATTCCAGTTCATTTCTTTTGGTTTTGGTGGGACTTATGGCTCAAGCAGTCGGTCTGGTGGGTTGGCGCGGGATGGTCGGTTCAGTGCTCATGCAGCGCATGCGTGACGAAGGCGATTTCGCCTTTTTCGAGCCGGTCTTCTTCTCGACCAGCAATGCGGGCGGCGCGGCGCCGGACTGGGCGACGGGCGCGGCTGCACTCCAGGATGCCTACGACGTGGCGGCGCTTAAAAAGCTGCCCATCATCGTCACGACCCAGGGCGGCGACTACACGACGCAGGTCTACCCGAAACTGCGCGCCGCGGGGTGGACGGGGCTGTGGATCGATGCGGCCAGCACCTTGCGCATGAAGGACGATGCCATCATTGTGCTGGACCCCGTCAACCGCCCGGTCATTGACCGCGCAATGCAGCGCGGGGTCCGGGACTACATCGGCGGCAACTGCACCGTAAGCTGCATGCTCATGGGTCTGGCGGGCTTGTTCAAGGCCGATATGGTGGAATGGATGACCTCCATGACCTACCAGGCCGCCTCGGGTGGCGGGGCGCGGCATATGCGCGAACTGCTGACCCAATTCGGCATTCTGAATTCGGCGGTCCACGACCTCCTGAAGGACCCGGCGTCGGCCATTCTGGACATCGACCGGGGCGTCCTCAAGGCGCAGCAGGATGCTTCGCTGCCACAGGATAATTTCGGCGTACCGCTGGGTGGTAGCCTGATTCCCTGGATAGACAAGGATCTTCAGGACGGCATGTCGCGCGAAGAGTGGAAGGGCAGCGCCGAGACCAACAAGATACTGGGGCGGGGGCCGGGCTTCGAGACCTCCGCCATCCCGGTAGATGGTTTGTGCGTGCGCGTGGGCGCCATGCGCTGTCACAGCCAGGCGCTGACCATCAAGCTGCGGCGGGACATTCCCCTGGAGGACGTCCATGCGGCGATCCGGTCGGGAACCGAGTGGGCGCGGCTCATCCCCAACGACAAAGAATCGACGGTGCGCGACCTGACGCCGGTGGCCGTCACCGGCACGCTGGATATTCCCGTGGGGCGCCTGCGCAAGATGTCCATGGGTCCCGAATACCTGAGCGCGTTCACGGTGGGTGATCAGTTGCTGTGGGGGGCGGCGGAGCCGATCCGCCGCATGCTGCGCATTGCATTGGGCGAATTGTAATGGTGATTCCATACCGTCCGGATCTGCGTTCAGGCCATTTGCTGCGCCGCTGTGGTGCGGCATTGACGGTGTGGGGAGTGTTGGCCCTGGCGCCTTCACAGGCGGCCACATTCGGGCATGCGCGGCTGGCTTCGGCGGCGGGACAACCCTTGGTCGTCGTGGTGCCGGTGACCGGCCTGACGGCGGCGGATGTGCAGGCGCTGTCGGCCCGTCCGGCCCCCGCTTCGGCGTGGGTCCAGGCCGGGCTCACGCCGCCGGTTGCATTGGACAGCCTCACGGTTTCCGTGGCGCCAGGCGCCGGCGCGAAAACAGACCGGGAGTTGCATATCCAGTCCTCCCAGCCTTTTTCCGGCCCGCTCGCGGACATCCTATTGGATGTCAGGACGGCCACCGGGTCGGAGCGCTATCAGGTTTCACTCATCGGTCCGGGGCCGGCACGCGGGCTGGCGGCGGGCCAGCGCCAGGCGCGGCCCTCTGCGACATCGGGAAGGGCGCGTCCCGCTCTGGGAGCGGCTCGGGCACCGACCAGCGTGCGCCGCGTGCCGGTCGGCTCGATCCGCGTGCGTCGCGGTGACACCATGTTCGCCATCGGGCGGCGCCACGCCGTGAACGGCGTCTCCATCTACCAGCTCATGCTGGCCTTGCAGCGGGCCAATTCCCAGGCGTTCATACACCAGAACATCAATCTCGTGCGGGCCGGCGCCTCGCTCGCCGTTCCCGACGTTGCCGACATGCTGTCGATTTCGGATGCCGAGGCCCGTCGCCAGTTCGTGGCCCAGACCGCGGCGTTCAATCGTCTGCGGGAGCAGCACGCGAGTCGGGTGCCGGCGGCGCAGACTGGCGGCTCATCGGCGGGGGCGGTATCCCCATCCGCAGGGGCTGAGGCGCCTGTCACG
>DATNAI010000102.1:0-3098 GCA_035572875.1 Castellaniella sp.
GATCCAGGCCCTGAAGGCCGCCGGCTTCACCGATGTCCACAAGAGCCAGATCCGCATGCCCAACGGTGCCATCAAGGCCGTCGGCGAGTTTCCGCTGCAGGTGGCGCTGCACGCCGACGTGGTGGCCGACATCACGCTCACCGTCCAGGGCGAAATGGCCTGATGGCCGGAACGCGCCGTGCTACATTCCCCACGGTGGGAATGGCAGCGCACGACTGAAGAGGGCCGGTGCAATGCCGGCCTTTTTCATGGGCTGAATCAGACGAACCGGGGACAGTTGTGGAAACCCAGACCGATGCGCAGTTGGATTATCTGCGCGTACCGCCCCACTCCATCGAGGCCGAGCAGTCGGTCCTCGGCGGCCTGCTGCTGGACAACGCGGCGTTTGACCGGGTCGCCGATGTGCTGGCTGATGAGGACTTCTACCGCTTCGACCACCGTCTGATCTGGCAGCACATCGTCCGGCTGATCAGCCTGGCGCGGCCTGCCGACGTCGTCACCGTGCACGAGTCGCTGGCCACATCGGGCAAGGCCGAGGAATGCGGCGGGCTGCCATACCTGAACGCGCTCGCACACAACACACCATCGGCCGCCAACATCCGGCGCTACGCAGAGATCGTGCGCGAGCGCTCGATGCTGCGCAAGCTGGTGTCCATCGCCGACGAGATTTCGTCGGCCGCGTTCAACCCTCAGGGAAAAGAAGCTCGCCAGATTCTGGATGAAGCCGAGTCCCGCGTGTTCCAGATCGCCCAGGAAGGCGCTCGAGGCATGGCGGGGTTCCAGGAGATCCGGCCGCTACTGGCCCAGGTTGTCGAGCGCATCGACGAGCTGTACCACCGCGAAGGCGATTCGGACGTGACGGGCGTCCCTACCGGATTCAACGATCTGGACCGGATGACGTCGGGCCTGCAGCCGGGCGATCTCGTGATCGTGGCCGGACGTCCCTCGATGGGGAAGACCTCGTTTGCCATGAACGTCGGCGAACACGTCGCGATCGAGCAGGGGTTGCCGGTCGCGGTGTTTTCCATGGAAATGGGCGCCGTGCAGCTCGCCATGCGCATGATCGGATCCGTCGGCATGCTGGACCAACATCGCATGCGTACCGGCAAGCTCAATCAGGAAGACTGGCCGCGGCTCACCCACGCCGTCCAGAAGGTCGAAGAAGCGCAGATCTATATCGACGAGACACCGGCACTGACCTCCATGGAGGTGCGCGCGCGCGCCCGGCGCCTGGCGCGGCAATGTGGACAGCTCGGCCTCATCATCATCGACTATCTGCAGCTCATGTCGTCCAGCGGCTCCGGCGAGAACCGCGCAACGGAAATCTCCGAGATCAGCCGTTCGCTCAAAAGCCTGGCCAAGGAACTGAATTGCCCGGTGATGGCCCTGTCCCAGTTGAACCGCAGCCTGGAGCAACGCCCCAACAAGCGCCCCGTCATGAGCGACCTGCGCGAATCAGGCGCCATCGAGCAGGACGCCGACGTCATCATCTTCATCTATCGCGATGAAGTCTACAATCCGGATTCTCCGGACAAGGGTACAGCCGAAATCATCATCGGCAAGCAGCGCAACGGGCCGATCGGAACGCTGCGCCTGACCTTCCAGGGTGCCAGCACGCGCTTCCTGAACTTCTCCACCGCACCCGGATTCTAGCGCCGGTACGAGCCCGTGCCGCCAATCGGGTCGGCCAAACCACCAAAACGGGACACTAGGCGCTGCGCACCACGGCATAGGCCGAATGGTTGTGGATGGACTCGAAATTCTCGGCGGTGACTTCGTAAGCCATCACGCCGGGCTGGCGCTGCAGCATCACCGCCACGTCCCGCACCAGGTCTTCGACGAATTTGGGGTTCTCGTAGGCGTGTTCGGTGACGTACTTCTCGTCGGCCCGCTTGAGCAGTCCCCAAAGTTCTGACGAGGCCTGTGCTTCGATACGCTGAATGAGCCGTTCCAGATCCAGCGACGGCGCGCCCGCGAATTCCAGGTGGGCGGTGACGTGGGACCGCTGATTGTGCGCGCCGTACTCCGAAATCGCCTTGGAACATGGGCACAGGCTGGTGACCGGCACCCGGACCAGCAGGTCAAAGCGCGCAGTCTGCGCGCGCACGGCCCGCGCCCGCCATTCCACCTGATAGTCCAGGAGGCTGCGCACCCCGGACACGGGAGCCGCCTTCTCGACGAAATAGGGGAAATTGGCGGACAGATCGCCGGATTCCGCCTGCAGGCGCTCCAGCATGGCCTGGACCATCTCGCACAGGCGCTCCGGCGTCAGGGGGATCGAACGATAGGACTCCAGCAACCCGATGAACCGCGACATATGGGTGCCCTTCGACTCCGCCGGCAAGGCGACCGTCATTTCCCAATCGGCAATCGTGGCCTGTGGCTGGCCCGTTCCCGTTGCCACGAGCAGCGGGTGGCGCACACCGCGCACGCCCACCCGCTGAATCGGAATCCGTCGGGTGTCGGGTGAGCTTTGTACGTCCGGCATCGCAGCGGCCGCCGGGTCCAACAGGGTGTTCATGAAATTGTCCTATTCAAACGCTGGCGTATGGACGCCTCGATCCCAGCGGCATCCAGGCCCAGGCCGGCGAGAATGACCTTCTGGTCCCCATGATCGATGAACTCGTCCGGCAGACCAAGCTGCAGGACCGGAAGAACGATCGCCTCCCGATTGAGATACTCGGTGACGGCGCTGCCCGCGCCCCCCATGACGGCAGCTTCCTCGATCGTCACGAACAGCTCGTGAGACCGCGCCAGTTCCTCCAGCAGCGTCTCATCCAGCGGTTTGGCGAAGCGCATGTCCACCAGGGTGGCGCCCAGCGCGTCGGCCACCGGGGCCGCCTGGGACAGCAGCGTTCCAAAGACCAGCAAGGCGACACCTGACCCACGCCGCCGCACCACGGCACGCCCGATCGGAACGGGCTCGAGCGAATCGCCGGCCGGCACGCCGGTCCCCGCGCCACGCGGGTAGCGGACCGAGGCCGGTCCCGGATGCTGATAGCAGGCATTGAGCAGCAATCGCGCCTCATGTTCGTCGGACGGGGTCGCCACCACCATGTTGGGTACGCAGCGCAGGTAGGCAATGTCGAAATTGCCTC
>DATNAI010000103.1:0-8378 GCA_035572875.1 Castellaniella sp.
ATGCGCCACCAGGCCACCGGGCTGATCGAGGACAGCGGGCGCGTGGTCGGGGTCCACGTCGAGTCCGCCGACGGCGATTACGAGCTCCGCGCGGACCTGGTAGTCGCCTGCGACGGTCGGCACTCCGCCCTGCGCGAGGCAGCGGGACTGAAGGCCATGGAATACGGTGCCCCCATGGACGCCCTCTGGTTCCGGATTCCGCGTTCGGAGGCCGACCCGCAAGGCACCTTTGCCATCGCCAATGGCGGACATCTGATGGTCCTGCTCAACCGGAACGATTACTGGCAGACCGCATTCGTGGTGCCCAAAGGCAGCGACACAAAACTGCGGGCCCAATCGATCAGCAGCCTGCGCGATGCGGTGGTCCGGCTCGCCCCATTCCTGTCCGACCGCAAGGACAGCATAGCGAGCTGGGACAAGGTCAGCACGCTGGCGGTGCAGGTCGATCGGCTCCGCCGCTGGCACAAGCCGGGACTGCTATTGATTGGGGACGCAGCCCACGCCATGTCGCCCATCGGTGGCGTTGGCATCAACCTCGCGATCCAGGACGCCGTGGCGGCCGCCAACACGCTGGCGGTGCCGCTGCGCGAGGGCACCGTCGACGAAGCGCTGCTCGCGTCCATCCAGGAACGGCGGGAGATGCCGGTGCGCGTGGTGCAAAAGGTACAACTCATCCTGCAGAACCGCATCATCAGCCCGGCACTGGAGGAACGCGACCAGCCGCCGCGCCTGCCGTGGTTGCTGCGCTTTTTGCTGGAGTTCCGCATCGTGCGCAACCTGCCGGCCCGGTTGTTCGGTTATGGCATTCGCCAGGAGCACGTGCGAACTCCCGAGCTGGCCGCCGACACAGGCACCACCGCGCAGACATGAAGCATAAAGCGCACTACGAAACCAGCCGGGCAAGCCCCTTCTGGCGTTCGACGATCAGCCCGGCCAGGGCGGACAGATAGTCCATGATGGCGGGCTCGAACTCCGCAAATGCATCCATGCTTTTCATGGACCGCGCAACGCTCATGATCTGTGTCAGGCACGGATCCACTATCCGTCTGGCGGTCAGCCGTTTGTTGTGGATCTCATGGGCCACCGCACCATAGGGCATGACCGTCGCAGCCATTCCGCGCAACACGATCTCGCGAATTCCCGCGATGGATCGCATCTCATAGGCAATATTCAACGCGCGTCCCCGCTCATGGGCCACGCGTTCCATCAGGCAGCGCGCCACGTCTCTACGCCCGCCAAACACAAAATTGAAGCCCAGCGCCTCATCCAGGGAAATGGTGTCCCGCCCGCTGTGCTCGCTCGGGTGGGTCACGAACAGAATATCTTCCTCGACCATGGGAATCAGGCTCACGCCGGGCCGCTCCGTCGCACTGTAGGCCAAGGCAAAATCGAGCTCCCGATTCTCGACTGCATCAACCAGTGCGAAACTCGGGTCCTCCCTCAGGGAGAACGAGAAACGGGGAAGATTCTTTTCGGCCGAAACGACGGCGTCCGCGCCGACGAGCAATACCAGGCTGGACGGCATGCCAAGAGAAAAGAACCTTTCGGCGGAATGCCCCAGTCTGGAGACGTCCTTGACGGTGGTCTCAAGGAGTTCGAACAACGAGGTGACCCTGGAATACAGCAATTCACCCGCCGGCGTGACTTCGACCCCCCGAGCGTGGCGGGTGAGCAGCGCCACGCCCAGGACGTCCTCGAGCTGTTTGATGTTGAGACTCAGCGCGGGTTGGGCGATGCACAGCAATTCCGCCGCATGGGTAATGCTGCCTAATTCAACGGTCCTCACGAAGCATTGGAGCTTGCGCAATGTCAAATTGTTCAGATTCATACAAGCGATTGGGCTGAATCCGGGTTGTTGCGTTGAGTCTGGAGGCCTTTCAGATAATCCAGGGTTTCAGTCAATGCGACGACATCGCAGTATTTTGCCTGCAAATCAAACAGGCTCTGCCGGTGCGCGATTTCTGAACGGTCGCCGACCGCTTCGGTCACGATGATGGGCCTGAATCCGTTTTGCACGGCATCGACCGCAGTGCCGCGGACGCAGCCGCTGGTGGTGCACCCGGCAATGAGGAGCGTATCACAGCCATGGGAAACCAGCCGGGACAGCAGGTCGGTACCGAAAAAGCATGAGGCGTACTTTTTGACCAGCATCGAATCGTGCGGATGATGATGCAGGCGCGGGTCGAGCTCCACCGCGGCGCTACCGCTGCGCAGCGTGGCGGCGCCCTTTTGTTTCAGTACCCAAATCCCGCCGTCCTTCAACGAGGCATCATCATAGGCAGTCGTGGTGAAGAAAACAGGAGCGCCGGTTTCCCGGCAAGCGTCGATGAGGTGATTCGTCGCCTCGATCTCGAGGTCCATGTTCGATCCCAGCGGCATATCGGGATCGGTGAAGGCCCGGATGATGTCCACGATGATGAGGGCCGGCCGCCGGCCAAAGCCGATTTTCAACCCGAATCCGCGCTCGCGAAAAAACTTTTCGTCGGCATGAACCATTTCGCTCATTGCATTACCCTCGTCCGACAAGGCGGAAGCTGAAAACACTTTTTGTCATCACCATCGTGCACCGATCCACCGGCATGCTCCGGACACCGGTCACTGGTAGCGCGACACCCGCTGCTCCACCCACCTCAGGAGCAGACCCGGAACCACGGCCAGAATGACGATGAAGATGATCTGGCCGGTAATCCGGTCGACCCGCGCATTCGCGATATTGTTCACGAGCTCGTGGCCGAGTCCGCTGGTCGCCGACACCATGCCCGCCAGAATCAGGCCGATCATCGTCAGGCCCAGCGCGATGCGCGCACCGCTGGCCAGCGTCGGAATGAGCGCGGGGATGATGATCTTCGTCAGCCGGGCATGCCAAGGCAGGGTCAGCGCGTCCGCGAGCTTGAGCAGGTTCTTGTCAATGCTGACGGTCGCGCCCATGACGAGCAGCGCCATAGGCGGAAGGGCGTGCGCAATGGCAAAGACGACTCGGACCTGCTCACCAATGCCAAGGAAAAGGATGAACACCGGATACAGCGTCACGAGCGGCACGCAATAGAAGGCGAACATCGGTGTCGCGAAGACGCGCGACCAGAAGGCCGACAGGCCCAGCCCGAAGCCGATCAGCGCGCCCCCGACGACCGAGATGACCCAGCTCAGCAAAAGCAGCCTGACCGTCGTGAGGATACTGGCGCGATAACCCTCCCGCCCCAGGTCCAGGAGCAACCCCCGGATGGCCTCGAGCGGGCCGGGAAACACCAGATTGTCGACGACGGCGGCAGTGATGGCCCACACCACGACGACGAATGCCGGCAAGGCGAGCACCACAAGCACCTCGATCAACGACCGGGCCAGGGGCATCAATGGCGGGACCCCTGCCCCCTTCACTGCGCCAGGAGCGTCGCCCACGGGCGCCGACAATGCGATCCTTTTCACAGTGATACCCTCATGCTGCGTCCCCGCAGCAGCAAACCGAACAGGACGTTCACCGCCACAGCCAGGAACAACACAATGACGATCCCGGCGTACATATCGTTCAGCGAGAAATGATCGTAAGCGTAGGATATGAAATAGCCGAGACCGTATGTCGAAAGGATGAATTCGCTCGCCATGACGCCGATGATGCTGAAGGACAGCGCCAGCCTCAGGCCCACGACGATCTGATTGATGGTAGACGGTATGAGTATCTTCAGCACGTAATCCATCGTTGAGAGCTGGAGCGCCCGGGCCAGCTTGATCGTGATCCGCGGGATGGAATCGAGGCCGTCGAGCGTGGTCGTGATCACCGAGACAATGGCCAGCAGAGCGCCCAATAGAATCACGGGAACCAGGCCGATACCGGCAAGGACCACCAGCAAGGGATACAGCGCGAACGTGGGTATGGCGTAGTAGATCGAGAGCCAGGGATCGAATATCCGCCGCATGAAGGCAAACCGCCACAGAAGCAGCCCGACGGCGATCCCGCCTATGGCGGCAATCACGAATGCAAGCAGGATCGCCAACAGACTGGGCCCCAGATAGCGGTACCAGAACGCCTGATCCACCAGCAGCTGTGCCGCGCGAGGCAGGATCACACTCAGCGGCGGCAGCGTGAACGCGTCGATCAGGCCCGAGCTGGGCCCGATCTCAAGAAGCCCCAAAAGGATCGCCGCGCCAACGAGCATCCAGGCGCGGGGGCCAAGCCCGAGGCGGCGGTCCTGCCGCAGGATGGATTCCCGCCTCACAGCACGGCCCCCTGTCTCGACAGCGCCTCCTCGGCCTCGGTGCGAAGCAGATCCCAGACCTTCTCGATGAGGCGCGCGGCCTCCTTCGTGCCCAGAACGGATGGACTTCTGTCCGGAGGCAGATCCACCATCGCATCGAGGATGATGCGGCCGGGCCGCGCGCTCATGACGAGAATGCGATCCGACAGCAAGACCGCTTCCTGGATGCTGTGCGTGACAAAAATGACGGTGGCCCCCACTTGGCGCACCATCTTCAAGAGCTCGAGGCCGAGCACCACGCGAGTCTGCTCATCCAGGGCGCCGAAGGGTTCGTCGGCCAGGACAAGATCGGGCTCCGTGCTCAGTACGCGAGCAATGGCGGTACGCTGGCGCATCCCACCGGACAACTGATGCGGATAATGCCCGCCAAACTCTGAAAGACCGACACGGCGCAAGACGTCGGCCGCCACGGCCTGCCGCTCGGCCTTCGGGACCTTTCGGGCTTCGAGGGCAAAGGCGGCATTGTCGAGTACGGTCCGCCACGGCAATAGCGCGGCTTCCTGAAAGATGATGCCCGTATCCCTGCGCGGAGCGGAGAGAACCTGCCCTTCGATCAGCACGCTACCGTCGTTTCCCCGATTCAGCCCGGCCACGATATCCAGCAGCGTGGACTTGCCACATCCACTGGGCCCGACAAGGGTCGTGAAACTTCCGGGCAAGAATCGGGTGGACGTCCTGTCCAGCGCCACTACATCCCCATAGACTTGGCCGACATCTTGCAATTCGATCAGGACGCCCATGTGCAACTCGCTTTCAAATGAAAATCACGATATATGGCTGAAGGCGTTCAATCGGGAATCTGACCCTTGTGTCCCTCTGGCAAATAAGCATCCGTCAGCAGGCCTTTCCAGTCGACGTGCTGAATATTGTCGGTATAACGCAGGCCTTCGGCGGCAACCGCCAGCGGCTTGGGATTGAAAGCAAGCGACAGCACATCCAGCTCGATATACTTCTTGATCAGCGCAGTTCCGATTTTCGGATCCACGTTCACGCTGGCCGCATACATGGCACCGGCCTCGGAGGGATTGGCCTTTATCCACTCGATTGCGCTCTGAAGGGCGCGCAGCATCCCGCGAGTCACTTCCGGATTCTTTTCCGCATAATTGCGGCTGCTGACGATCATCGTCAATTGGTAATACGGCACGAAGTCACTGGCCCGGGCCACGACCCTGAGATCCTTTGCATGCGCCTGTTCCACCAGCGGCGGCAGGAAGGTGATGTCGACATCGCCACTTTGCAGCAGCGCGATCCCCGCCCCTACGCCGCCTGTGGCCACCCGCTTGGTGGTTTCCATGTTGAGGCCGGCATACTTCGGCACCAGGAAACTCATCGCTTCGGTCACGGATCCCGCGTTGGTGGCGCCCCAGGTCTTGCCCTCGAGATCCTTTACGCTCTTGATCGGAGAATTCTTCTGGACACCCCACCCGATCTCGAAGGGCACCTGGGTGGCGCCTGCGATGATCTTGATCGGCGCGCCCTTCATGTGGGCATTGACGAGCGAGGACGTGGCGACCTGTCCGAATGGCAGATTCCCCGCGATCACATTATGCAAGGTGGCCCCGCCGCCTTCCGCCGGCAGCACCTTGTCGAGCACGATGCCCTCGCGCTCGAAAAAGCCCTTCGTCTGTGCGACCTTCCAGGGCATTCCATTGATATCGGTCGCCTGGGCCACCGATACCGTTATATGGGTAAGTTCCTTGGCAGCGCTCACGGACGGTGATGTCGTCGCCACCGCAAATGCCAATGCGCCGGCACATGCAGACAGTGTTTTTCTCCAGTTCTGGCTCATGTCAAAGTCTCCTCCGGCATTACATGCCTTGTTTATGGCTTCGTATGAATGCTGGAAGTTATTGCAGCTTCGCCTGCGACGTTATCGTTTTTATCCAGCACGAACACTGATAAACCGTGGTGCGGCGCGTCAGTTCCGGTTTTGTAGCATGGTGGTCGATTGAGGGTCCAATACCGTTTGGACGCGCGCAACCATATTTAAATATTATGGGCAGTTCCGGCCTCTTTCCCGACGCCACTCCTCTCGATCGCCCCCTCACCGCTCTTTCAGCATCTTGTCAGGAATTGAATAGTAATATCCATAATGATAATCATTACTATTCATAATTTCGGGGAGGGGGACCACCAGCATGCTGGCTACGCGATCATCGCCCTGCGCGAGGGGCTGGAAGGCGCCCGCACCCCCGCCGCGCGACCGCGGACACTACATCGGCGAAGCGATGTTCGCCTGACGCCGGTGGGCCGGTGCGGCAAGCCAGGACAGAGCGTCGCAGCGCATCTGCATACGAGACACGGCCTCACCGCCCCTAGAAAAATTAATACAACTCGTTCTTGTTTGAGTTTTCTTTTATCAAATCTATCAAACCGACCATAAGAGCACAGAAGGAGCCCGTCCCCATGAACCCCACGACCACCGATCTGGCCGCCCCGCCGCTCGTTGCCGCGCGGCTGCGCAAACGATCACAAAGAGACTTCAGCCGCATCGTCGGCCACACCCTGCCGCTGCTACTGTCCACGACCGTTTCGACCGCGCTTCACGCGCAGACCGTCACGGCGCCCACCGCCACACTGCAGGCCGTGACCGTCACCGGCCAGGCGCCGCTGGATAACGAAACACCGCCGCCTTACGCCGGCGGCCTGGTGGCAAGCGGCGGCCAGGCAGGAATCCTGGGCAATCTGGACTACATGGACATGCCCTTCAGCCAGACGAGCTACACCTCGACGCTGATCGACAACCAGCAAGCGCGCACACTGGGCGAAGTGCTCTCGGTGGATCCTTCGGTACAAGTGGGCAACGGCTACGGCAACCAGGCCGAGACCTTCGTCATCCGCGGCTTGCCGCTGTACAACGACGACCTGTCGTTCAACGGCCTCTACGGCATTCTCCCCCGCCAAGTGCTGCCCACCGAGATGATCGAACGGGTGGAGGTCTTCAAGGGTGCCAGCGCTTTCCTGAATGGCGCGGCCCCGGGGGGCAGCGGCCTGGGCGGGCTCATCAACATCCAGCCAAAGCGTGCGCAGGATGAGCCGCTGACCCGCCTGAACCTGGACTACACCAGCATCGGCCGATTCGGCGAGGGCGTCGATATCGGCCGCCGGTGGGGTGAAGACAATCAGTATGGCATCCGCATCAACGCCGCCAAACGCGACGGCGATGGAAGCGTCACCGATGCCGATACGCACACGATCCTGGGCACTATGGGGCTCGATTACCGCGGGGAGCGCCTGCGGGCCTCCCTGGACCTGGGGCATCAGCAGGTGCGCTTCGATCGACCCCGACCCACCGTCTACCTGACCGGGCCGGTCCCAGCCGTGCCCGACAACCGCCTCAATGACGGAGAACCCTGGACCTACAGCAACCTGGACAGCACCTTCGGCGTTGCGCGCGTCGAATTCGATCTTTCTCACCGCTGGACCGCGTACGCGGCCTTCGGCATGAGCCGCGACAAAGAAGACGGTATCTACTCGTCGCCCACCGTGGGTGGCGACGGCACCGGCACGGCGGGGCTGCTGGGCGTCACGGCCCAACGGGACTCCACGACCGGCGAAGCCGGATTGCGGGGCACCTTCGAGACGGGCGCGGTCGATCATCGCATCAACCTGGCGTACTCCGCGCTCAACACCACGACTCGCAACGCCTGGGAAATCGGCTCGGTTGCCACCCCGGTGAGCCTCTACGAAACCGGGTGGGCGGCGCGCCCCGCAGGTTTCCTCTATGGAAACCTGAACGATCCGGCCGTCGCCCGGCGCACCCAACTGCGCGGCATGGCGCTGTCGGACACCTTGTCGCTGCTGCACGGCGACGTGCTGCTGACGCTGGGTGCCCGCCATCAGGAGATCATCGACCATGGCTACGATGTCGCCTCCACCCGGCAGACCAGCCGCTATGACGAGTCCGTCGTCACGCCAGTGGCGGGCCTGGTCCTGCGGCCCTGGGACAGCGTGTCGGTATACGCCAACTACATCGAGGGCCTGACCCAAGGCGACGTCGCGCCGCTGGATCACGTCACCAACCCCGGCGAAGTGCTGGCGCCCTATCACACCCGCCAGATCGAGGCGGGCGTCAAGTTCGATCTGGGCAAAATCGGCGGCTCCCTGGGCGTGTTCCAGCTCCAGAAG
>DATNAI010000104.1:0-2832 GCA_035572875.1 Castellaniella sp.
CTCCAGGGTGGTGCCCGACTTGCTGGCGACGATGAACAGGCTGCGGGCCAAGGGCACGCAGGCCTCCAGTTCGCGCACCTGTCCAGGATCGGTCGAATCCAGCACATGCAGTCGCAGGCCGCCGTTCTGTGGACCCAGCACCTCGCTGAGCACGTAGGCGCCCAAGCTCGCCCCGCCCATTCCCATGAGCACGGCGTCGGTCCAGCCCGCCTCGCGCAACGCGGCGCATTTCGGGGCCATGCGGCGCGCCACGGTCTTCTGCCTCGCGGGATTCAGCCAGCCCAGCCATTGGGCCTCGTCGCGTCCGGTCCACAACGAGGCATCGTGCCGCCACAGCCGCTTGCTCCATCCCATGGCGCAGAGCTGCGCCAACCGGTTGATCACCTGTTCCCGCAGCCCTGGCGGGACCAGCACATGCTGCACATTGGCGACTGCCGAACGACGTCCCGCGACGGCTGGATGCCTGGCGGCGGCGACGGGCCGGTCGGCTTGGGCAATTGGGGCAAGCTGCATGGGGGCCTCTCCGTAACTGATTCAGGGGCCGATGAGCAAGCCACATGCCCGGGGAAGCGCTCCCCCCGGCGGCCATTCCGGCTCGGCGTCCCAGCGGCACGCAAATTGCTCCTTCGCCTCCGACTCAACATCCGCAGAGGTCCCCCATGAGCTTTGCCAGCAGCCCCGACTGGGCAGGCATGTTTTCGTTTTCGATGTCGCCGCTGGAACTCATCATTCGCGGCTCGCTGATGTACTGGTTCATCTTTTTCCTGTTGCGCGCAGGCGGACGGCGAGACGTGGGATCCCTGGGCGTGGCCGACATGCTGGTCCTGGTCCTCATCGCCGACGCCGCCCAGAACGGAATGGCGGGCAGCTACGACTCGGTGCTCGACGGGATGATATTGGTGGCGACGCTGGTCGGCTGGACCGCCGCCGTCGACCGGATCGTATTTCATTTCCCGGCGCTGGCCCGGCTGCTGACGGCCAAACGCGTCTGCCTCATCCAGAACGGAACCATTGCCAAACGCAACATGCGCCGGGAATTCATCACGGAAGAGGAGCTCATGAGCGAGCTGCGTCAACAAGGATTCGAGGACGTCGCGCAGGTCGGCCGCGCCTATATCGAGCCCGACGGCAACATCAGCGTGATTCCCATGAACGGTGTCCGTCCCGACGTCGGGAGGAAGCATTGAGATGATCGGCGATTTCTTCGACCGCTATGAATCGGCATGGGGTGCGTGGGTCATCGCCATCGGCCTGGCGCTGGTCCTTTACTTTGCCTTCACGACCATCCTGCACTGGGTGCACCGGCGGGTCGTTCGCTTCGCGGCCGGTGACAAGCATCCCTACGCACAGGCCCTCGTCGCCGTACTGGGGCGCAGCAACCGGCTGATCTTCGCGCTCGTCGCCTTGCTGGTGGCCGTTCGCGTCAGCGCCGTGGTCTTCCCCGGCGCAGCGTGGGCCGACGCTCACCTGTGGTTTGCGCTGCTGGTGATCCAGTTTGCCCTGTGGCTGGACAAGGCCTGCAGTTCCACGCTGACCATCGTCGCGACCCGCACGCGCGCCAGCCGGATCACCACCACCCTGCTGGCCTACCTGCTGCGTACCCTGCTCTGGACCGTGACGCTGCTCGCCATGCTGGACAACCTGGGCGTCAACATCACGGCTTTCATCGCCAGCCTGGGGATCGGCGGCGTGGCCGTCGCGCTGGCCGTGCAGACGATCCTGGCGGATCTGTTTGCGTCCATCGCCATTGGCCTGGACAAGCCCTTCGAGGTGGACGATTTCATCGTGTTCGGCCAGGTGGCCGGCAGCATCGAATACATCGGCCTGAAGACCACGCGTATCCGGAGCCTGGGGGGCGAGCAGATCGTGTGCTCGAACACGGAGCTGCTCAAGCAGACCATCCAGAACTACAAGCGCATGGAACAGCGCCGCGTCGTCTTCACGCTGCGCGTTCCATATGGCACGGCGACCGACACACTGACCCAATTGCCCGAGGATGTCAGCGCCCAGATCAAGGCCCAGCCCGATACCCGGTTCGACAGGGCCCATATCGCGCGGTTCGGCGACTGGGCCTTGGAGATCGAGGCGGTCTACTACGTCATGAGCGCCGACTATAACCGGTTCATGGACATCCAGCAGGAGATCAATCTGGGCATCCTGCGAGCGTTCGAGGCGCGCGGCGTGGATCTGCAGCCCGTGGAGCGGGCCGTCCATTTGCTGCGTCCTCCTCGCCCCAAAGCCGCCTCCGAGCAGGAGGCCTCAGCACCGGGCATGAAACTTGCTCCGCCCAGACCTGGATGACAGGAATGAGAGACCCAGCATGATGCAGACCGGCAGAAGTTGTCCTTCACTGATCGTGGCGGCGGAAGCCTATCCACTGGCAAAGACCGGCGGCCTGGCCGACGCGGTCGGAGGTTTGGCGCAGGCGCTGCGCCGCGAAGGCCTGCCGGTGCACGTCCTTCTTCCCGCGTATCGAGGCGTGCTGGAGCGGGTCACCGCCGAGCGTCACTGGGTGCTTGGGTCCCTCCCCGGAGGACCGGCGCGGCTGGTTGAAGCCCGGTGCCGCGCGAGCGGACTGCCCTGCCTGCTGCTGGACAATCCGGCGCTCTTCGACCGGGGCGGCATCTATGTCGACGAAGACGGCCGGGACTACCCGGACAACGCCGTGCGCTACGCGGCGCTCGCACACGCGGCCGCAGCCATCGCCGCAGGGCTCCCCGACCTGCCGGTCCCCGGCATCGTCCACGCCCACGACTGGCATGCGGGCCTCGTACCGATGCTCGTGAGACATGTCGCGCCCGCGACCAGCACGGTGCTCACGATCCACAATCT
>DATNAI010000105.1:0-2082 GCA_035572875.1 Castellaniella sp.
CAGGTGGAGACCCGCAAGGCGTCCGTGCTGTACCGCCAGGCCAACCTCGAGCTGGCGCGCGCGCAGCTCTCGCAGGCCGAGTTGAACCTGGGGTACGCCAAGGTCCGCACGCCCATCCCCGGCGTGGTCGCCAAGAAGGCCGTCAACGTGGGCGACCACGTCGCGCCGGGCCAGCAACTGGTCGCCGTCGCGCAGACCGACGACCTGTGGGTGACCGCGAACTTCCGCGAGACGCAGATCGAACGGATGAAACCCGGCATGTCGGTCCGCGTCCACGTCGACGCGCTGGGCACCGCGTTCAGCGGCAAGGTCGAGAGCCTGGGCGGCGCCACCGGGTCGCGGCTCAGCGTGCTTCCGCCCGAAAACGCCTCGGGGAACTACGTGAAGGTGGTGCAGCGCATCCCCGTCCGCATCCGCCTGGACCCCGGTCAGGCCGGCCTGGACCGCTTGCGCCCCGGCATGTCCGCCGAACCGAAGGTGCGGATCCGGTGAGCGCCGCCGGCTCTGCGACCGCGGCGCCCGCGCGCCCGGCCTACTTCACGACTGGCTGGACCAACGGCCACAACCCGTGGGCCATCGCCCTGGTCGTCACCATGGCGACGTTCATGGAGGTGCTGGACACCAGCATCGCCAACGTCTCGCTGCCGCACATCGCCGGCAATCTGTCGGTCAGCCAGGACGAAGGGACCTGGGTGCTGACGTCGTACCTGGTGTCGAACGCGGTGGTGCTGCCCATCAGCGGCTGGATCGCCTCCAAGATCGGCCGCAAGCGCTTCTACATGACCTGCGTGGTGCTGTTCACCAGCAGCTCGTTCCTGTGCGGCATCGCCCCCTCGCTGGGCTTTCTGATCTTCTTCCGCATCCTGCAGGGGCTGGGCGGCGGCGGGCTCGGGCCCAGCGAGCAGGCCATCCTGGCCGACACGTTTCCGCCCGCCAAGCGCGGCATGGCCTTCGCGGTCTACGGGATGGCGGTCGTCCTGGCGCCGGCCATCGGTCCCACCCTGGGCGGCTTCATCACCGACCACTTCAACTGGCGCTGGATCTTCTTCATCAACGTGCCGGTCGGCCTGGTGTCGTTGATGCTGACGTCCCGGATCGTCAGCGACCCGCCCCACATCGTGGCCGGCAAGGCCAAGGCGGGTGGCATCGACTACATCGGCCTGGCCTTGATCGCCGTCGGGCTGGGCGCGCTGGAGATCGTGCTCGACAAGGGGCAGGAGGACGAGTGGTTCGCCTCGCCCTTCATCACGCTGGCCTCGGTGCTCGCGGCGGTGACGCTGGTGTCCTTCGTGCTCTGGGAGCGCAAGCAGGAGCACCCGGTCGTCGACGTCACCATGTTCAAGAACCGCACCTTCGCCGTCGCCAACGTGATGATGTTGACGCTGGGCATCGCCCTGTTCGGCTCGACGGTCCTGCTGCCTCAATACCTGCAGGTCCAGATGGGCTACACGGCCCAGCAGTCCGGAATGGCGCTGTCGCCGGGGGGCTTCGTCGTGATCGCGCTGCTGCCGTTCGTGGGGCGCCTGGTCTCGCGCGTGGACGCCCGCTACCTGATCGGGTTCGGCTTCATCATGCTGTCGGGCTCGCTCTTCTACATGACCGGCAACCTCTACGAAGGGATCGACTTCAGGACCGCCGTCGAGTTGCGCGTCATCCAGTCGATCGGCCTGCCCTTCCTGTTCATCCCGATCAACACGCTGGTCTACGCGGGCGTGGCGCCGGAAAAGAACAACGCCGTGTCCGGCATCGTGAACCTCTCGCGCAACATGGGCGGCGACATCGGCATCGCCTTCGTGACCACGCTGATTGCGCGCCGCCAGCAATTCCACCAGGACATCCTGGTGGGGCGCACCAACCATTACGACCCCAGCTTCACGTCCCGTCTGGCCGGCCTGGCCCGCACCTTCGAGCAGGCCGGGGCGTCCACCGTGGAGGCGACGAAGAAGGCGATGGCATTGATCTACTTCCAGGTGCAGCACCAGGCCGCCACGCTGGCCTTCCTGGACGCGCTCAAGGCGCTGGCCATCGCCACCGGGCTGATGGTGCCGCTGCTGTTCTTCACGCAGCGGGCGCGTCCGGGCG
>DATNAI010000106.1:0-7169 GCA_035572875.1 Castellaniella sp.
TATGCCGACAACACTGATTTGGCTTCTGCTTCGTCAAGAAGGCTGCGTCCGTCCGCAAGGGCTCTTTCCACAATCGCTTTTACCTGCGCGGTATCGACCGCCAGACCGACAGGCAGCGAAGGCGGCGTCTCGAGCAATAACTCCTGATTCCTCCGATAGGCCAGCAGATACAAGAATGCCTGAACTGCCTCCTCGGGCGTCTGGTATGTGGGTATGCCCGCTCGGTTAAAGATACGCCTGGCGGCCGCGACACTCTGTCCGCCTAGCCAGCAGCCGAGCATACTCCGCGACGATGCGGCCATGAGCGGAGCGCATTCTCTGGCAATATCTTCGCTTGGCACAATTGCCGTAGGGGCATGCATGAAGAGCACCGAATCGGACCCGTGACCATCCAACACGATCGACAGTGTCTTGCGATAACGCTCAACGGGTGCGTCCCCTATGATGTCGATAGGGTTGGCCCGAGACCAACCAGAAGGCAGCGTTGCTTCCAGTTCATGCGTGATGTCGTCTGTCAAGGCGGCCAGTTCCTCTTGGGCGAGGTTCAACGCGTCCGCCGCCATGACGCCTGGGCCACCGCCATTGGTCATAATGATCAGCTTGTCGCCGCGCAGAGGTTTCGCCCGTGACAAGGTTTCTATCGCGCTGAACAGGTCCTGGGTCGTATCGACCCGCAGCATTCCCGCGCGCCTGATCGCCGCATCAAACACGATATCCGAGCCGGCCATGGCCCCCGTGTGCGATGCCGCCGCCAAGGCCCCTGCCGCTGATCGCCCCGCCTTGACGACGATGACGGGCTTGTTGCGGGCGGCGGCACGTGCGGCCGACATGAATTTGCGCGCATGCTTGATGGACTCGACATACAGCAGGATGCTGCGGGTGTCGGGATCGCTGGCCAGATAGTCAAGTATGTCCCCGAAATCGATATCGGCGCTATTGCCAATGGAAATGAATTTCGAGAAACCGATATCGTTCTCGGCTGCCCAGTCCAGAACCGCCGTCGTGAGCGCCCCTGACTGCGAGACAAAGGCGATCTTTCCGGATAATGCCGTGGCTCCGGCGAAACTGGCATTGAAGCGAATGCCCGGAATGATCAGCCCTATGCAATTGGGCCCTAGAATTCTGAGCAGGTGAGGCTGCGCTGCTTCCAGCATGGCGCGCTGTGCATTTACTCCGTCTCCGGTGATGTGCGCCTCGAGTCCCGCCGTCAGTACGATCGCCGCTTTAGTACCCAGGGCTCCGAGCTGTTCTATCAAGCTGGGTACGGCAGGAGCCGGCGTGCATACGACGGCCAGGTCGGGAATGGAGGGTAGCGCCGACAGATCGTGGAAAGCGGGGATGCCGGCAATGCGGTCATGCTTCGGGTTGACCGGCATGATCGGCCCGCTGAACCCGCCGCGCATCAAATTGAGCATCACTATCGACCCCACGCTATGAGGGCGATCTGTGGCGCCTATGACCGCGACCGAGTCCGGATGGAACAGATGATCCAGATTGCGTATGGTCATCAAGAATGCCCCTCGGAATCCAAATCATCCGTGATTGGTTGGACGCCTATTCCTTTTAGCGTGGGAAATTTCGTTTTTGCCGGCGGAAAAATCTCGAACGCCGGATACCGAAGGCGGAAATGCCTTCGCGCCAAGACTGGCGAATTGGGCTGCATTCTGAAGCATCCTGTTCCAGCCTGAGTAAAACATCTCTGTCGGACCCGCCACATCGCGCTCTGTGTCGGCGACCAGCGATGGCGCGGTCTCCGTTTTCAACTTGGCCATATGCTTGCCCAGGGCTGCACTGATTTTTGTCTGTGTCTCAGTAGCTGTGGCCAGGAACCGCCGTTGAAGCTCTAGCAGATCCTTGGGGGGGCGAGTAAAGACAGCAGCCTGCACGGCAAGCAACTGTTGCGGATCCCGGAGAGCCATGGCAGCCTGCAGAAGATTCAATTGAGCATCGAGCACTTCGCGCGATTGCTCGAACCAGGCATGCTGAATTCCACCCATCCCTTCAAGGAGCGCCTCGGATACCTCCTCTGCCACGGCCAGCCGCTCTTTATACGCGGCAAAGGGACCATCGGTCTCGATTTTCATGATGTACCTACCAATAAGAAAAATTTCTCATGTGACGTGAACATAGCTGCCGGGCGCATCCTCCAGCTCCGCCAGACTCAATGCCAGATTTCCAGAAATTGGCATTGCGGCTGTTTTTTTTGAAGACCGCTTCGCCAGCCAGGCTTCCCATTCCGGCCACCAGGAACCTTTCTGCTTTCTAGAGGCCGCTAGCCAGGCATCGGGATCAACATACTCGCCACCCGGATCCCGGTGCGCAATTCGATATGAAGATCTTCGGTAGCCATTTCCCAGCGGAGGGTTGACGATGCCGACGTTGTGGCCGCCCGATGAAAGAACAAATGTGATTTCACACTCCGTCAGCCAGTGGATCTTGTAGACGGACGTCCACGGAGAGACATGATCGCGTTCCGTACCGACCACAAAAATGGGCAGCCGCAGGTCTTTTAGAGCGATGGGTTTGCCGTCGACCTCGAATCTGCCTTCTGCCAATTCGTTATTCAGATAAAGCTTGCGCAAGTATTCGCTATGCATCCTGTAGGGCATTCGCGTGGCATCGGCATTCCATGCCCGCAAATCCGTCATCGGCGTTTGCGCGCCCATCAGATACTCGTGGACCAGCTTCGACCACACCAGGTCTTTGGAATTGATGAGCGCAAAGGCACCGGCCATCTGTCGACCGTCCAGATAGCCCTGGCTTGACATGATGGTCTCCAGGTAGGCGACCTGGCTCTCATCGATGAACAGGCCGAGCTGGCCAGGTTCTTCAAAGTCCAACTGGCTGGCCAACAAGGTCATGCTGGCCAGGATGTTGGACTGCCTGCGCCGCAGGGCGGCAGCGGCGATTGCCAGGAGGGTGCCCCCCAGACAATAGCCCACCGCATGAATTGGGGTATCCGGGACCATTTTGCTGATCGTCTGCAGGGCGGACATGATCCCCATTTCCAGGTAATCGCCAAACGACAGGTCCCGGTCGCCCCGCGTCGGGTTGTTCCAGGAAATCATTAATACGGTATGGCCGTGCTCGATCAGGTACCTGACCATCGAGTTTTGGGGCGACAGATCGAGGACGTAGTACTTCATGATCCAGGCGGGCACGATCAATACCGGCTCAGGATACGTTTCTCCTGTGTCGGATTTGTACTGAATCAATTCGATCAGGCGATTCCGGTAGATAACTTTCCCGGGGGTCACGGCCACGTCCCTGCCCGGTACAAAGGCATCGGTCCCCCTGGGTCTGCGTTCGAGCAGGAGATTGGTCGCATCCTGGTACCAATTGATGACGCCTCGTATGAGGTTGCTGCCGCCCGTTGCAATGGTGTAGCGCAGGATCTCGGGATTGGAAAAGACGAAATTCGATGGGGACAGCATATCGAGCCATTGGCGGGTCACGAACTTGGCCACATCCTCGTGGTGGTCGGAGACGCCCGGCACGTCGGACATGGCTTCGCCCCACCACTGTTCCGTCAACAAAAAAGCTTGCAAGGCCCCGCTAAACGGGATCGTTGACCAGCCGGAATCGGCGAACCGCTTGTCATCCGGCTGGGGACGCGCGCATGGCGGGCATCCCCCCCCCGATCCGTATAAATAATTGCACCACGCGATCAGCTTGCGCACCGCGCTTCCCGACATCTCGCGTTGCTTGTCGGGGGAGGCGGCTACGTGATACGCCCAGTCAAGGTAAGCGGCTGTTATCGACGCCAGGGCGATGCCGTGTGTCGACGGCGCCAATGCCTGATGGACGATTGCGTCGGACGAGCCGGGTGGCGGTGGATCGCGGAGCCCTTTTTTCATGAGGTTTCAACACATGTGCTGGCGAGTTTCAACACATGTGCTGGCCGCCGTTAATTGCAATATTGGCGCCGGTGATAAAGGCCGCCTCGCTTGATGCCAGGAAGCTCACCAGCGCGGCGACCTCGTCGGGTTCACCCAGCCGCCCTATGGGTATTTCAGGCAGGATTCTCGTGTCCAGGATTTCCTGCGGAATGTTCGTCACCATCCGTGTACGCAAATAGCCAGGCGAGACGGTGTTGACCGTCACCCCTTTTTTAGCCACCTCCAGAGCGACGGACTTGGTAAAACCATGAATCCCCGCCTTCGCAGCGGCGTAATTGGCCTGTCCGAATGCGCCTTTCTGTCCATTGACGGAGGAGATATTGATGATCCGTCCCCATCCGCGGTCCATCATGGAATCCACCACCTGCTTGGTCATGTTGAAGATGCTGTCCAGGTCGGTACAAAGCACGGTACGCCAGTTATCCAGCGTCATTTTGCGAATAGACGCATCGCGCGTGATGCCGGCGTTGTTGACCAGCACATCGATTGCTCCCATTTCGTTTACGATCTGCGCCGTGGCGCTCTGGCAAGAGGCGTAATCAGTCACATCGAGACGGAATGCCCTGAACTCGAATCCGTTTTTCTGTTGCTGGGCCAGCCACTCCCGGGCGTGGTCATTGCCAGGGGAATAGGTGGCGGCGACCCGCAAGCCGCTTTTTTCCAGATGCTGGCACAAGGCAGTGCCCAGCCCCCCCATGCCGCCCGTCACCACCGCGACTCGGGCCAAAGTCTGAGTTGACGCTGCCATACCTCCTCCATGTCTGAAAAGGCAATGTCTGACACACGGATCCTCATCCGAGCGTACTCCGGAGGTCGGCAACTATATTGCGCGATATCAAAAACCGTGCGAATGGCTACGGCACGAGGGGCAGCGCGCTCTGGGCGGCTGGTGGCGTGGCTGTCGGGCAGCCCGAACCGTTTGGCGTCCGATGCCGTAACAGGGGCCGGTTCGGTCAGTATTCCGCGGTCTTGGCGCGCAGTTGCTTGGTGGCGCTGCGCTCGGTTTTTGCCTGCTGGCGACGGCGCCTGGATCCTTGCGTGGGACGTGTGGGGCGCCGTCGGGCAGGCGATGCACTGGCCCGGTCGATCAGTTCCTGCAAGCGCGCCAGCGCCTCCAGTCGGTTGTGCGCCTGGCTGCGGCTCGATTGTGCCTTGATGACGATCGTGCCCGCGTCAGTGATGCGATGATCGCGCATGCCCAGCAGCCGCTCACGGACGTGTTCCGGCAGCGAGGAGGCACGAATGTCAAAGCGCAGATGGACGGCACTTGAAACCTTGTTGACGTTCTGGCCGCCCGCGCCTTGGGCGCGGATGGCGGTGAACTCGACGTCTTGTTCCCGGATCAAGTGTCGGTGCCGCGTCAAAGGACCCCCTCGCGGCAGCGGGCGGACACGCCTACATCAAGCTTGGCAGCCACAGCACGATCTGCGGAAATGCGGCGATCAGCACGAGGAACAGCCCGATCAGCACGATGAACGGGGTCACGCCCCACAGCAGTTCCTTGAGGGAAATGTCGGGTGCGATGCCCAGTATCACGAACAGGTTCATTCCGACGGGCGGGTGAATCAGCCCCGCCTCCATCAGGATGGTCATCTGCACGCCGAACCAGATGAGGTCGAAGCCGTTGGCCTGCAGGGTCGGTATCAACACGGGGGTGATGAACAGGATGATGGCAACCGGCGGCAGGAAGAAGCCCAGCACGAGGATCAGCATGTCGATCCAGAAGAGCAGCTCCCAGTGCGACATGTGGAGCGCAACCAGCCATTGGGTAGCGCTCTGGGTGACGTGCAGATAGCTCATCACGTTGGAATACAGGAACGACATGGCCACGATCATCATGAGCATGCATGACTCTTTGGTCGTGTTGAGCAGGATCGGGCCCACGTCCTTCCAGTGATAGCAGCGGTAGATCACCATCACCATGATGAACGTGATGAATGCGCCCACGCCTGCCACCTCTGAGGGCGTCGCGAAGCCGCCGTAGAGGGCCACCATGATGACGAAGATGATGATGGCGAAGGGAATCAGGCGCGGCAGCGTCTCCATCCGCTCCTTCCAGGTAAACGATTCGTAGACGATGGGCGTGGGGGTCGCCGAGGCGGCCGCCCGCTTGCGCTTTTCGTCGTAATGGGACTTGTAGCCGACCCAGACAGCGAAGAAAGCGGCCAGCAGTATCCCGGGGATGACGCCGGCGATGAAGAGCTTGCCGATCGACTGCTCGGCCACGATGCCGTACAGGATGAATGTGATCGACGGGGGAATCAGGATGCCGAGCGTGCCGCCTGCGGCTATCAGCCCGCCCGACAGTCCGCCGGAGTAGCCGCGCTTGCGCATTTCAGGGATGCCCATGGATCCCATGGCGGCCGCTGTGGCAGTGCTCGATCCGCACATGCCGGCAAAGATCGCGCAGCCGATGACGTTGGCGATCCCCAACCCGCCCGGCAGTCGGCTGAGCCATCGATACGCGGATTCGTAGAGATCCACGGAAGCCCGGGTGCGGCCGATGGCTTCTCCCATGAGGATGAAGAGCGGAATCGCAAGCAGGGTGAAGTTGTCCATGCCGCCATAAAGCGTTTCGGGCAGGGTCGAAATCATGGCCGGCGGCATGACCAGGATCATGAACAGCAGGGAGATGGCCGCCAGCGCGAACGCGACGGACATACCCGACAGCAGTAGCACCAGAGTGCCCGAGACGAACAGGATTCCCGAGAAGTATTCGCTCATGATGACTTCTCCGGAGTGGGGTTGCGCAAGCGTGCGATTGCTTCAACGATCTGGACGAGAAACTGCAGCACGGTGAGCCACATGCCGGCCGCAATCAGTGCAAAGGGAATCCACAGTGCAGGCCCCCACGTGGAGTCCGTGGTCCAGTCTTCGCTCCACGCCCGGTGGGTATAGAACGACACGCTCACGGCGATGAACAGGCAGACGGCGCAGGAGAGAATGTCGCCGAACAGAATGCGCCAAGGGATCCAGCGCTTGGGCAGGAGCAGGTCCAGGACTTCCGTCCCTACGTGCGAACGTTCCAGCTGAGTAAACGAAGACGCCAGGAAGGTGGCGCCGATCAACAGGAAGACATTGACTTCCAGCGACCATGTGTGGGGTTCGGTCAGGAAATAGCGCCAGATGACCTCGTAGGTGATGAGCGTCGCCGACAGGGCGATCGAACCGCCCGTCACGTAACCACAGACACGGCTCAACATCGCCATGGCACGGCCCGTGCCCTGACCCATCCCTCCCGTCATTGTTCTCTCCTGAGGCGTATGCGGT
>DATNAI010000107.1:0-6493 GCA_035572875.1 Castellaniella sp.
GAGACATGCCCACGGAGATGCAGTCGGCGCTCCTCCGGGTGCTGCAGGAGCGTGAAGTCGTCCGCATCGGCGGTTCCCGGCCCATTCCCATCGACGTGCGCGTCATCTGCGCGACACACCGTGATCTGCACCATCGGGTGAGGGAAGGCCACTTTCGGCTCGACCTTTTTTACCGCCTGAACGTCTTCCAGATCATGGCGCCGGCGCTGCGCGAGCATCCCCAGGACATACCCTGCCTGGTGGACCGAATGCTGACCGAACTATCGCGGCGCAACAACATGCCGACGTTAGGCGCGGACCCGCGGGTCTTCGAGCAATTGAAGATGCACGACTGGCCCGGGAATGTTCGCGAGCTGCACAACACGATCGAATATGCGGTGACGATGATCGACGGAGACCGGCTTGAATGCCGCCATCTGCCGCCTCTTTCGAAAGATTCGCCGGCCAGCGTGCCGCTGCACGGCTCGCTGCAGGACTCCATCGTATCGGCGGAGAAGGCGTCGCTGGTCGACGCGCTGGCGAACGCAAAGGGCAACAAGTCGCGCGCCGCCAGGCTGCTGAAGATCGATCGCACTTCGCTCTACAAGAAACTGCACAAGTACGACCTGGCGTAGGTTCTTCCGGCCTCTCCGCCGACGCCCGGGGCTGCGGCGCGAGACCGCACTACCTCTCGCCAGGGACGGCCGCGTGCGCGGCTCCGCGATCGAACCTCACGTCCTCAAGAAAGTCGAGCGCAATCTTGTTGAACACGAACGGTTTCTCCAGCATGGGGAAGTGCGCGGCCCGTGGGACGACATGCAGCTCGGAACGCGCAATGGCCACATGCAGGAACCGCGAATATTCCAGCGGCGTGATCTGGTCTTCCGATCCCACCACGATCAGGGTCGGGAAGTCGAACCGGCCCAGGCTGTCCCGAATATCAAAATCATCCAGAGCCCGGATGGCCGGCTCGGCGACATATTGCGGTGTCTTGACGACTTCCAGCTTGGCCCACTCCACGATGGCCGGGTCAGTGCTGCGCGCAAAACTGTGCGCGATCACTTCCTGGCTGGCTTCGGCCGCGCCTACCTCGCGGATGCGCGCGAGCACGTGGTCCGCCTGTACGTGCGTGCCGAGGCCATGAGCCGTGGTGCTGATCAGCCCCAGGGCCGCGACACGCTCCGGACAGTCATGGGCAAACTGCATGACGACAGCGCCGCCCATGGACAGGCCGAAAATGGCGGCCCGCTCGATGCCAAGGGAGTCCAGCACATTGCGCAGGTCGGTGGCGAACCCCGCAATATCGTAGGGAATGTCCCGCGGCTTGCCGGAATTGCCGTGCCCACGAAGGTCAAAACGGACCGTGCGATAGTACTTGGCCAGATCAGGGACCTGATGCCACCAGAAGTTCGACGTCGTGGTGTATCCATGCACCAGCACCACCGGATTGCCCTCGCCCTCCACGGACACCTCCAGTTCCACTTCGCTGGTCTTAATCATCTCGCTCTTCATGATCATCCCTATTCTCAAGGCTTCCTAGCCGACCTCGTGATAATCGACATCCCCGACGCCCTGGACGAGGATCCACTCCACATCGCCGTCCGTCACGTTGCTGACCTGATGGTGTATTCCGGGCGCAAGCTGATACAGGCATCCGGTGTCTATGTCGACGCAATCATCGGGGTTGCGGGACGTGACCCGGAGCGGGCCGCGCACCACGTAGAACGTGTCGGAAACATGGCTGTGGTAATGCCACGCAAGGACCTCCCCCACACCCAGAACCTCTCGCCACACGGTGACGGAAGGCCCGCAATACAGCCGATCCATGAGTTTGGTCGTCCCCTTGCTCGGGGGTAATTGTTGATTCATTGCCCTCTCCTGATGTAAGCCGCGCGGAGCTACCCGCCCAGGTATGCCGCTTTGACTCTGGGGTCTGCCAGCAAGGCCCGGCAGGACCCCTGCAAGACCGTCCTGCCCAGCTCGAGAACGTAGGCACGGTCGGCAATCCGCAGCGCACCGAACGCATCCTGCTCCACCAGCAACACGGTCAACCCCAATTCCTTGAGACTCTTGATGATCGAAAACACGTCCGCCCGTATGATTGGAGCCAGACCCAGCGAGGGTTCGTCCAACAGCAACACTCTGGGCCTTGCCATCAAGGCGCGCCCGAGCGCCAGCATCTGCTGTTCTCCGCCCGACAGCGACCACGCCATCTGCCGGCGCCGTTCCCGCAGTTTCGGGAAAAGGTCGAAGATCCGGTCCCGCTCGCGCGCACGTGCGCGGCTCTGGCCGAGCCGGTACCAGCGGGAAGCTCCGACCATGAGGTTCTCCTCGACGGAAAGGCCCCCGAAAACCCGCCTCCCCTCCGGGACATGGACCACGCCTTTCGCCACGACCTCGTCAGGGCGGCAATGATCGATCCTTCGCCCCTCGAAGCAGATCTGTCCGGCCCCCGGCTTCAGGATCGCCGAAATGGTGTTCAGCGTCGTGGTCTTGCCCGCGCCATTCGCGCCGATGACGGTGACGGTCTCGCCTTCGTCGACGTCCATGGTCACATCGCGCACTGCGTCGACCGGTCCGTATTTGACGGCTATTCCTTCAATTTTCAGTAGTGCCACCTTCGTCGCCTCCCAGGTATGCCGCAATCACTTCACTGTTGGCACGGATCTCCTCTGGCGCCCCGTCCGCGATACGCCTGCCAAAGTTGACGACGGTAATGCGGTTCGCGAGTTGCATGATGAGATTCATGTTGTGTTCCACGATCAGCAAGGTCACGCCGCTTCGGTTGATGGTGAGGAACAGTTCGCTGAGAAAACCGGTTTCCTGGGGATTCATCCCGGCGGCCGGTTCGTCCAGCAACAGCAGGCTCGGCTGCGTGGCCAAGGCCCTCGCAAGCTCCAGCAGGCGTTGCTGCCCGTAGGACAGTGCACCGGCAAGGCGCGCCATCTGGTCGCCGAGGCCGACCAGCGCAAGGCACTCTTTCGCAACGGTTCGCGTCCGCGCCTCGTCACGAAAATGGCGGGGCGTCAGCAGCAGGGCATCCAGGAATCCGGAGGATGTCGTGGACTGGAAACCGACCATGACGTTCTCGAGGAGTGTCATGCCCTTCCAGACCCGTATCGTCTGAAATGTCCTCGCAATTCCTTGCCGCGAGATGTCCGCCGGGTCCCGGCCGCCAATGTCGTTGCCCCTGAACCGGATCGATCCGCTCCCGGCCCTGTATATGCCGGTGATGGTGTTGATGATGGTGGACTTTCCGGCGCCGTTCGGCCCGATCAGCGCGTGGATTTCGCCTTCTCCCACATCCAGGCTCAGATCGTCCACCGCCAGCAGTCCCCCGAAGCGCTTGCTCACATGCTGGAGGCTCAATAGGTCACTCATTCCCCTCTCCGAAGGTAGGTTTGGCTCCACACACCACCGCCGTTGCCCGGCTGGAAGGCCGCGTCAAATCGGCCGTCCCTTGCGCTGAAGCACCGGCCGTGCGGATCGCCGGATCCTGACCGTCTCCACGATGCCGATCAGCCCTTTGGGCAGGAAGACCATGAGCAAAATGATCCCGGCGCCGTACACGATCATGTAATACTGTCCGATCGAGCGCAGCCACTCCGGCATCATGTAGACGATGATGGTTCCGATGATCGAACCCGCGATCGAGCCGCAGCCTCCCAACAGCAGGCTCACCAGAACGATGATCGTCACTTCGAACGAGAACACGTCCGGACTGATGACGGATGTGAAAGAGGCGTACAGGCCGCCGGCCAGGCCGCCAAAGATGGCACTCAGCGTGAAAGCCATCTGCTTCATGCCGGCCACCCTGATGCCCATGGTCTGGGCCGCCACTTCGCTCTCGCGGATGGCCATCAGGGCGCGCCCCAGCTTCGACCGCTCCACACGGAACGACACGTAGATGCCGAGCGCCACGGCGCCCAGCACCAGATAATAGAATCCGATGCTGTCGGCAAGCGCGACACCGAAAAACCCGGGCCGCGGGATGGCAGCGATTCCCGTGGCCCCGTGTGTGACGGGGTCCCAGTTCGTCGCGATCTGCTGACACATTTCGGCGATCACGAATGTGGCGAACATGAAGTAGTGGCTCTTCAACTTCAGGACGGGCCTGCCGAGGATGATGGCCACCAGGGCGCATGCCACCACTCCGACAGGCAGCGCAAGCCAGAACGACCAGTGGTGATCCACCGTCAGGATCGCCGTGAAGTACGCACCGATGGCGAAGAAGCCGACCTGGGCCAGCGACAGCAGCCCGGCGTAGCCCAGCATGAAGTTCAGGCCCATGGTGAGCAACGTGTAGATGCCCACCACCACGATGAGCCGGAGCTGGTAATCATTGGCGAGGAGGGGCGGCACAAGGATCGCCGCCAGCAGGGCGACCGCCCAGGTCCCCGGCCGGGTGACGTGGATCGCTTTCACAGCTTCTCCTGTGTGGGTTCGCCAAAGATTCCCTGAGGCCTCCAGAAGAGCACCAGAAGGAGGATGGCCATGGTGATGACATCCTTGTAGTCCGAGGAAATGAACGACGCGGACAGCGCGTCGAGCAATCCCACGAGCAACCCGCCGGCAATCGCGCCCGGCACGCTTCCGAAGCCGCCGATGACGATTCCGATCCAGGCTTTTACGATCAGCGGGAACCCCATGTGGGGCTCGGCCAGGAAGATGGGGGCGAGGAAGAACCCCGCCAGCCCGGAGATCGCGCTGCTGATGGCGAAGGTGGTGACGATCATCCGGCCGACCTTGATCCCCGAGAGCCTGGCGGCATATTTGTCATCGGCCGTCGCGCGCAGCTTCCAGCCCAGCGATGTCCTCGTGAACAGCCAGTACTGGGCCACCAGAAGGATGATCGTGAGTGCGATGATGGCGAGGTTCTGGGTCGAAAGATTGATCCCCGCAACCGTCAGGATGGGCACCGAAAAAAACGGATCGATCGAGATCGGATTGGGTCCCGCGATGGCCTGGATACCGTTCTGCAGGATGATCCCCGCTCCTATGGTCGTGATCAGGACCGGCACGATCGACCGGTCTTTCAGCGACGAATAGGTGATGAGCTCGAACAGATAGCCGATGGCCGCACAAGCGACGATCACCAGGAGGATGGTGAGCGGAACGCCAATGCGCAGGTGTTCAACGCCGAGCACGCCGATGTATGAGCCCAGCATCACGAGGTCCCCTTGGGCGAAGTTCACCACACCGACCGCGTCATAGATCAAAATGAATCCGGAGGCGATGAGCGCGTAAATGCAGCCCATGGTCAAACCGCTCAAAATTATCTGGTCCATTTCACCGACTCCCCATTGCGGGCATGAATGTGCGCTTGCGCGCGGCCCCATTCACGTGGAGCCGGGGTGCGGGCCGAGGCACTGCCGATCCCGGCGCCCGGACAATCCCCTTCCCCGGCTCACGCGATGCCGTTGCTTCAATACGGCGTAAAGTCCACTTCCGAGCGGAAGACCTCCTCCTGATGCTTGTCGGCCGTGATCTTGATGACGGAGGCGGCGTGGTTCATGTTGCCCTCCTTGTCGGCCCGATAGGTGCTGATCAAGCCTTTGTAGGACATCTCGTGCAGCCCCTTGTCGATGGCGGCGCTGTCCGGGCCGTAGAGTTCGATCGCCTTCAGCAGCATCTTCGTGGCGTCGTAATTGATTTCCGCCGCGTAGTCGGGTGTGATCTTCAACGCATCCTGGACCGCGGCCGCCCATTTCTTGACGGCCGGATCCTTGCTGGAGTTTGGATCGACGACGGCAGCCTCGGCATAAGTGCCGGCGATTTCATCCGGCTTGACGAGTTCAAGCGCCGAAGCGCCCACCGACGTCACGGCAACCGCAAAGGGAATGCCCAGCTGCAGCCGCTTCGCCTGCTTGAGAATCAACGCTGAGGCGGCCTCCTGGGTCTGCATGTAGATGACATCCGCGTGCTGGCTCTTGAACTTCAGCAATTGGGCGGTAAAGTCCTTGTCGGTCGGCTTGTGGGACTCCACGGCCACCGGCTCGATGCCCGCCGCCTTCAGCGAGGCGAGAAAGGCATCGCGCCCGCTGGAACCATAATCTTCCGATGAATAGAAGATCGCCGGGCGGGTCAGTTTGAGCTTCTCGGTGACGTACTTCGTCAGAATCGGCTTGGTGACGGCGTCGTTCGGATAATAGCGGAATATGTAGTGATTGCCCTGTTTGGTCAGCGCGTTGGTGGCGCTGATCGTCAGGCCTGGCACTTTTTCGCGAGCCAGAAGCGGAAGCTGAGGCAGAACGTGCGTCCCGCGTATCGAAAGCATCACGGCGACGGGATGCTTGCTCAGCACCTCCTCCAGGGCATTGACGGCCTTGGTGGGCGAGTTGCCGTTATCCGCGAAGATGATCTCGACCGGGCGGTTTCCCCCCTTGCCCGGCACACCGCCCGCCTGGTTGATCTCGTTGACAGCCGTCAGAATCCCCGCCCGTTGCTCCTGACCTGCAATGGCCTGCTCTGTGGTCAGCGAAATTGCCGCGCCGATCACGATAGGCTCTTTATC